>CAXNIK010000008.1:0-30275 GCA_964202115.1 Burkholderiales bacterium | reverse complement strand
GCCTGCCACAACACCGACCTCAATGCCGCGCGCGAATGCGGCTTCCGGAGCGCCTTCGTCAGGCGTCCCGACGAGTGGGGGCCGGCCGGCCCTATGGACCCTGAACCCAATCCGGCACATGACCTGATCGTCGGGGATTTTGCGGAACTGGCTTCGCGACTTGGCGCCTAGCTAGCGCTTTCGGACAGGTTGACAGGCGCTGCGCCGGCGTCCTGGCGAGTCAGGTGGAGCGCTGCCGGTCTGCCATTGATTCAATCCAGTCCGCGGCTTGCCTGGCGCCGTCTTCGGCGCGCACCTGCTGGCCTGTGATCTTTGCGCGGCTGACATAGGCCTCCTCATCCAGGAGCGGACGAAGCTCGCGCGTCAGCCCGGTGACGCTGACTTTCTGGAATGGCAGCACCCGCGCCACGCCAAGCCTTGCGGCGCGTCCGGCGTTGTCCGGCTGGTCGAAGGAGACGGGAACGATCAGTTGTGGCCGCCCTGAGGCCAGCGCCTGCGACAGCGTGCCGATGCCCGCCTGGTGCACCACCACCGAGGCATGCGGAAAGACCGCGGAGTAGGGCAGGTAGGCGAACTCGGCAACGCTCTGGTCGTGGACGCCATCCTGATCGCAATGCTCCCTTGCGGTGATGAGGATGGCGCGACGGCCCAGGGCGCGCGTCGCGGCAATGGCCTTGTCCCAGAAATCGCCGGCGATCTTTACCGCAGAGGAGCCCAGCGCGAACACGATGGGTGGATCGCCTGCGGCGAGAAAACGGTCGAGCCGCTCCTGGGTGGCTGGGTCAGGCCTGGCCCCGTCATAGCGCGTGAAGCCGCACAGGTGGGTGTTTGCCGGCCAGTCGGCTTGAGGCTCGGCCAGCAGCGACGAGAACAGCGCCAGGTTCAGCGCCGGCGAGTACTGGCCCTCGAACAGCGCCAGCTTGCGTGCGGGTGCCAGGCCCAGCTCGGCGCGCAGCTCGCGCAGCGGCGTTTCCCAGGATCGGGTCATGAGCTTCATGAGACCGAACAGCGCGCGATAGGGCGCCACCCCCAGTTTGCGCACGCTGCGCATCCACGGCGCCGGCGGGAAGAGCGGCGGGTCATGCGCGGACAGCAGGCTCATCGGCGCGAGCACCGAGGACACCCAGGGGATGCCGGTCTGCTCGGCGATCAGCGGTCCGGTCACGGCCAGGGGGTGCGTGACCAGCACGTCCGCCTGCGCCGCCAGGCGGGACAGATCGGCATGGGCATTGCGCACATGGGCCATGATGAGCGTGCGTATCAGGTATTCCGGGCCGCGCAGGGGATGGAACAGCCGCGGCATGAGCGCGTCCATGTCGGGCAGTTCCGCCTCGCCCGGCCGCATCGGGGCAAACGCCACGCCCGCGGCTTCCACGGCAGCTCGGTAGCGGTCGGTGGTGGCCAGCACCGGGCGGTGGCCGCGCTGCTGCAGGGCCTTCGCGAGCGCGATGTAGGGATGCAGGTCCCCCAGCGATCCGAAGGTGGCAAGCAGGATGCGTCGGGCGGGCATGGGTCTCGCTTCAGGCGCGCGCGTGCAATTTCGTCGGCTTGCGTCGCAGGCCGGCCGGTCGCGGCGCGAGGCTGGCGGGCTGAACCGCATGCGCGAAACTTTCGCGCAGACGTGACAGATCCGGACTTGCTTCGGATGTTTTCCTGATTATGAAACTGACCGGCATGGGGGCGATATCCAGTGGAATGTCCAGAACCCTGACAGTTCCGAGTTGAACGTACATCTCCACGGCGCGACGTGGCGCGACGCTGCAGTAGTTCGATTGCGCCAGTACCGCCAGACTTTGAATGTAATTGGTGGTCTCCACCACCGGTTCCGGGAGCATGAGCCCGCGACGCAGAAAGGCATCGGCGAGTTCCCGTCGCACGCTCGAGTCACGGCGCTGCAACACCCAGTCTCTCTTGGCCAGACTGGCATAGCTTGGTCTTTTTTCGCGCGTCTCGGCGGTGCCCTCGACAACGCATATCTGTTCTTCATAAAGAGGCGTGAAACTGAGTTCTGCCATGTCTCGCCCTTCTGAAATGCCTGCGCTGGAGAGCCGTCCCACCACGCAGTCCAGCATGCCGTCGTACAACAGGCTTACCAGTTGTTGCGCGGTACCCTCCTGCGTCTTCAGGGCGGCAGATCCGCCATCTGCTCTGAAATGCGCAATGGCTTTGGGAAGATAGGCAACAAAAGCCTGCGGGACCAGGCCAACCCTCAGCAGAGGGGGGCTGTTCTTGCCCAGCTGTTCAACTGTCTTTACCAGGGCATCGAACTCATTGACCATCGACCTCGCGCGTTCGGCCAGTGTGCAGGCTTCCTTGGTCGGCACAACCCCCTGCCTGCTGCGCACATACAACTTGAGACCCAGGAGCGACTCCAGATCACTGAGCATCGCGCTGGCAGCGGGCTGGCTGATGCTGAGATGTTTGGCTGCCTTGTGAATGTTTCGGAATTCCTGGAGATGAAGCACCAGCATGAGGTGCCTGAACTTCAGGTGCGATAGCGACATGGCCGAATGGGCGGGCATTTCAGCTTCAAAGTTCTCGAAATATTTGATAGGAAAAGGTTATCACGAAATCGGAAAAATCGAGTATCGCGTTGTCAGGCCAGCGCATAAGCTGGGAGCCATTCGATCACCCGGGGAATACTTTCGTGAAAATGGCCGTCCAGCCGGTAATTGGCGCTTTGGTGTTCGCTCTCGCAATAGCCAACACATGCGCGGTCAGAGCTGCATGGCCGGACGATCAACCCGTCAGGATCATCGTCCCGCAGGCGGCTGGCGGCACAAACGACACAGTGGCCCGGTTGGTCGGTGTCAATCTGGGCAGGGTGTTGAGCCAGGTCGTCATCGTCGAGAACCGCGCCGGGGCTTCGGGGGCCATTGGCATTCAGGCGGTTGTTCAGGCCAGGGCAGATGGCTACACGCTCGGCCTTGCCTCCGACTCGGCGGCCTTGCTGAATGTGATGCAGCCTCAGCTTGTGTGGCAGTTCAAGCGGGATCTTCGCGGCATTGGGATGATTGGCGAACAGCCAATCAGCATCTCCGTATCGGCGCGCTCCCCTTACAAGTCGTTTGAGGAAGTCGTGGCTGCGGCCAAAGCCAGGCCAGGAACCATTCCCTACGCCACTTCGGGCGCGGGAACTTCACAAAATGTGGTTGGGGAGTGGCTTGCCAAACTCGCCGGCATCCAGATCATCCACATCCCTTACAAAGGAGGCGGCGAAGCCACCAAGGATGTGCTGAGCGGGCAGGCGCCGGTTGCTGTTCTTGGGCTTGCCCCCATGCTGGCGCAAGTGAAGACCGGCGGCGTGCGCATCGTTGCGGTTACCACCGCCAGGCGCTCGCCGTCATTGCCAAACGTACCCACATTGACGGAACTTGGCTACCCGCAAATTGCCCTCGCACAATGGGCTGGCCTGGTTGCTCCTGTATCCACGCCGGAGTCGGCTGTCAGGCGCATGTCTGATGCAATGTTGAAGATCCTGGCCGGAGAAGAAATGCGTCAACGCCTTTCCGCTGGCGGCATCGACCCCAAGCCGCTCGCCTACCAGGAGTTCGACAAGTTTCTCAAGGAGAACGTCGAAACATGGGAGCGTGTCGTGCCCAGCCTCAATCTGAAGCTTGAATAATTGACAAGACATTACCAACAGAAAAATAGAGATCTTCCGTGAATAAAACCAATATCGTTCTCGTGCTTGTCGACAACCTGGGCTGGGGAGAGCTTGGCTGCTATGGCGGAGGCGCCATTCGGGGGGCGCCCACACCGCGTATTGATGCGCTGGCAAAGCAGGGCCTGCAATTGCTCAATTTCAACGTGGAAAGCGACTGTGTCCCGACCCGCTCTGCCTTGATGACCGGCCGCCACCCCGTGCGAACCGGGGCGATGCAATCGGTGCCCGCCGGGTTGCCCCAGGGGATCATCCCTTGGGAAATCACCATTGCCGAGCTTCTTTCCGATGCGGGCTACGCAACGGCCATGTATGGGAAATGGCATCTGGGCGACAAGGAAGGCCGTTATCCCAAGGACAAGGGCTTCGACGAATGGTATGGCCTGCCTCGCACCTCCAATGAAGCCATGTTTCCCGAACAACAGGGCTTCGATCCGTCCGTGGTCGAGGTTCCCTATGTGATGGAAGGCAAACGCGGCGAGGCGGCCGTAAATCGCGAGGTCTATGACCTTGAGATGCGGCGCCGCATCGACGAGGAGTTGACGCGCCGCAGTTGTTCCTTCATCCAGCGACAGGTGGCGGCAAACAGGCCGTATTTCCTGTATGTGCCGCTCACGCAATTGCATTTCCCGACGATTCCGCATCGCAGTTTCGAGGGGATATCGAAGAAGGGCGATTTTGCCGACTCCCTGATGGAAATGGACACCCGCGTCGGGCAGATCATTGATGCGGTCGAGGCCTCGGGCACTGCCGACAATACGCTGTTCATATTCGCCAGTGACAACGGCCCCGAATACCGCCGACCGTGGCGCGGCAGCGCCGGCATGTGGACGGGTACTTATCACACTTCCATGGAGGGGGCCTTGCGCGTGCCGCTGATTGCCCGCCGGCCTGGCCATATCCCGTCAGGGGTGGTTTCCAACGAAATCGTGCATGTCGTCGATCTTTTTCCAACTCTGGCCGGAGTCGCCGGTGTTGAAGTTCCCAAAGACCGACCGATTGACGGCGTGGATCAGTTGCCGTTCTTGACGGGCAAGACCGAGAAGTCCAATCGGGAAGGCTTCGTGTATTACATCAAGGACGAGATGCGCGCGGCAAAGTGGCGCGACTGGAAGATGCATTTCGTCTGGGAAGTGGAGCCCAATGCAGGATCCAATCATCTTGAAACACCCTATCTGTTCAACCTGATCCAGGATCCCAAGGAAGAGTCCGATGTGAATGTCACGCAGGGTTGGGTAAGGGGTCCGATTCGCAAAATGACCCTTGAATTCCAGGCATCGCTGAAAGCGGTTCCGCCGATTCCGCCCGGGGCGCCAGATGATTTTGTCCCGAGGCCGCTGGAAACCCGGAAATAATTGATCGAAAGCATTTTCGTTGCGCCCCGGCTGCTGATTGCAGGCTCGGCAGCTACTACACAGGAGAGAAATCATGCACTGGATGCGATTGGCTGTATCAGCAATAACGGCAATGTGCTGTGCCGGCGCAATGGCGCAAGGCGCGGCCGGCTTTCCGTCAAAACCCATCACCATCGTGCTGCCGTTTCCGCCCGGCGCGAGCACGGATCTGGAGGTGCGCCTGTATCAGGAAGGGCTGAATGCGCAGATGAAGAACCCGGTCATTGTGGACTACAAGGCGGGCGCAAGCGGTGTGATTGCCAATAGTTTTGTTGCCAAGGCGGCACCGGACGGCCATACGCTGGGCTTCGTCAGTTCTTCGGTGACCATCCTCCCGGCCGTGCGCAAGGACATGCCCTATGACCTGGTCAGGGACTTCGCGCCGGTCATTCTGACCACTGAAAACGTCCTGGTGCTGCTGGTGACGCCTTCTTTTCCGGCGCAGACGTTCGAGCAGTGGGTTGCCTACGCCAAGGCCAAGCCCGGCGCGGTGACCTGGAGCACGGTCGGCTCGGGCCGCGGTTTCCATGTCGGCGGAGAATGGCTGGCCGGCGAAATGGGCATACAGCTCACCATGGTGCACTACAAGGGTGGCGCCCAGGCGGAGCTCGATTTGATGGCCGGACGCATCCATACCACGCCCAAGCAACTGGCGCCCAGCCTGCCGCTGATCAAGGCCGGCAAGGTCAGGGTGCTTGCCATTCTGACCGGCGAGCGCAGCTCGCTGCTGCCCGGCGTCAAGACGGTGGCCGAAATGGGGGCGCCCAATTTCGCCTATCCAAACTGGGTTGGTCTGGTCGCACCGGGCGGCACTCCGGTGGCGGTCGTCAGCAGGCTCAATACTGAACTGGCGAAGACCATCAAGACGCCACAGGCGATGAAGCGATGGGAGACGCAGGGATCGGTTGTCGTGGCCTCCACGCCCGAGGCGTTTCGCAAGCGTATCGTGGCTGAAATCGCCGTATGGGGCAAAGTGGTGAAGGAAAAGAACATCAAGGAAGAGGATTGACGACACCTTTGACGGCACAGAGGACGACACAATTGACGACACTGAGCGATCCGCCCGAGCAACCACCGGTGGAAGGGTCCTGCGATGCCGATTTGCCCGAAGGCGCGCGCTGTCTGCGCGGCCGCGATTCGAAGGGAGCGCATTACCTGATCGTCGTTCCGGCCCGCTGGAGTGGCGTGCTCGTGGTGCATGCCCATGGAGGCCCTCCGCTGGAGGCCAAGGCTTCGCGGGCGGACGAGGACATCAAGCGCTGGTCGGTGTTCGTCCGTCTGGGACACGCCTGGGCGGCATCGGTGTTTCATCAGGGCGGTTTTGCGGTTCAATCGGCAGTTGAGGACACCGAGCGTGTCCGCAGGATATTCTGCGAGCATGTCGCCAGGCCCAGTCATACGCTCTTGCATGGACAATCCTGGGGCGGGATGGTCGCGGCCAAGGCCGCTGAGTGGTTCCCGGAATCGTGGGACGGCCTGTTGCTCACCAGTTCCGCGGTGGGTGGGCCGCTGGCCTACGACTTCAGACTCGATCTGCGGGTGATCTACCAGTACCTCTGCAACAACCACCCCAGGCCCGATGAGCCCGACTATCCGCTATGCATGGGTCTGCCCAAGGACAGCACGCTCACCCTCGAGGAACTCGCCGCGCGGGCAGACGAAGGCCTGGGTGTCCTTCGTCCGGCAGCTCAACGCAGTCCCGAGCAGGCGCGCAGACTCAAGACCATTGTCGATGTGTTGAAAATTCCCGAATCAGCGGTGATCGACCAATTGAGATGGGCGACCTGGACGCTGAGGGACGTGGTCGAGAAACTTGGCGGGAGCTTCCTGGGCAACGATGCCGTGCGTTACAGCGGATCGGGCGATGATGCTGCGCTGAATGCCGGCGTGAAGCGCTATCGCCCCGACCCTGCCGCCTGCGCGCGCTTTGCAGCCGAGTGCGATTACGGCGGCCGATTTCCGATGCCCGTGATGACCACTCACGGCATCAGGGACGAGACCTGTCTTGTCGAGGTGCACGACACCTTGCGCAGCCGCATGCGCACCATGGGCTGCGAGCACAAACTGGTGCAAACCTTCGTCGATTCGGATCAGCACAGCTACCTGGGCGAAGAGATCTACCCGCCGCTGATTGAGGCATTGCTTGGCTGGATCGAAAGTGGGAAGCGGCCGACGCCGCATCAGATTGCCGAGCGTTGCCGCACAATGGCCGCAGCAGTACCGGCACCCTGCGGTTTTGTGGCCGATTACGTGCCCGGGCCGCTGGTTTCCCGGATTCATCCGCGCTAGCGCAGGCCCATCGCGACAAGAAGGTGCTGGAAGCCGAAGTAACGCGGAATGTCACCTTCGCAATCCCTGCTGCGAAGCCCGGTTTGTCTGCCTTTTCGCCCCGATGGGAGACAAGCGCGCCCCGCAGGAGTACCATTTTCCCGTCAGATTGGAACAACGCAGGCGATACGCCCTGCCCGGAGAAGAATCATGAAAGTCAAAGAGGTACTGAAGGTCAAGGGCAGCACGCTGTTCACCGCCACGCGCGAGACATTGCTGTCCGATGCCGTGGTCACCATGGCCGACCAGGACATGGGTTCGCTGGTGGTGATGGAAGGCGGCAAGCTGGTGGGCATGCTCACCTTCCGCGAGGTGCTGGTGGTGCTGGCCAAGCGCCAGAAGGAGGGGCGTGTCGGTCCCTCGCCCACGTTCGCGCAGATCAAGGTGGGCGACGCCCTGCACACGGACCCGGTAACCACCGACATCAACATGGAAGTCGATGAACTGCGCCGCGTCATGCTGGAGACGCATACGCGCTATGTGCCGGTGATGGACGGGGAAACCCTGCTCGGGGTGATTTCCTTTCACGACGTGGCGCGCGCCGTGCTCGAGGAGCGCAGCCTGGAGAACAAGCTGCTCAAGGCCTACATCCGCGACTGGCCCGAGGAAGAGCAGAAGTAACAGATGAGCGGCGGCGCCACGTGCGTCGTTGGCGCCGCGAACGGGTGTGCGGGCATGCTAAACTTGCGATTGATTTCACTCGGAAATTTCCCATGTCCGGCAACTCCTTCGGCACGCTGTACTGCCTCACTTCCTTCGGCGAATCGCACGGCCCGGCCATCGGCGGCGTCATCGACGGCTGCCCGCCCGGCATGGCGCTCACGCCCGAGGACATCCAGGTTGAACTGGATCGCCGCAAGCCGGGCACCTCGCGCCATGTCACGCAGCGCCAGGAATCGGACACGGTGGAAATCCTCTCCGGCGTGTTCGAGGGCAGGACCACCGGCACCTCCATCGGCTTTGTTATCCGCAACGAGGATGCTCGCAGCAAGGACTACTCGGCCATTGCCGACACCTTCCGTCCCGGCCATGCCGATTACACCTACTGGCAGAAATACGGCATTCGCGATTACAAGGGCGGCGGGCGCTCCTCGGCGCGCGAGACGGCCATACGCGTGGTGGCGGGCGCCGTGGCCAAGAAGTGGCTGAAAGAACGTTACGGCGTGGAGATCCGTGGCTATGTGGCGCAGATCGGCCCGCACAAGCTCGCCTTCAAGTCCTGGGATGCCGTGCGCGAGAACAGTTTCTTCTCGCCCGATCCGGACGCGGTCGAAAAACTCGAGGCCTTCATGGACCAGTTGCGCCGCGACGGCGACTCGGTGGGGGCGCGCGTCAATGTCGTCGCCTCCGGCGTGCCGGTGGGCTGGGGCGAGCCAGTGTACGGGCGCGTGGATGCGGACATCGCCTCGGCCATGATGGGCATCAACGCGGTGAAGGGCGTGGAGATCGGCGCCGGTTTTGCCGCCATCGAGCAGCGCGGCAGCGAGCACGGCGACGGCATGAGTCCCGAAGGCTTTCTCGGCAACAACTCAGGCGGCGTGCTGGGCGGCATTTCAACCGGCCAGGATGTCACCGTGAGCATCGCGTTGAAGCCCACTTCTTCGATACGCCTGCCGCGTCCCTCCATCAACAAGCAGGGCCAGCCGGTGACCGTGGAGACCAAGGGGCGACACGACCCGTGCGTGGGCCTGCGCGCCACGCCCATCTGCGAGGCCATGCTCGCCTGCGTGCTCATGGACCATGCCCTGCGCCATCGTGCACAATGCGGGGACGTCAGCACCGACACGCCGAGGCTGCGGCAGAAGCCCTGATGGATTGATAGCAATACCTTTGTTTATTGTCGTAGGCTGTAGATTTTTATTCAAAAATAATAATAATCTTGTACAACAACATTCTTGCGAACAGGTAAGGAGGCAACATGCCAAGAGTCACCGCATATCAGGATGTACCCAATCCGCGCATAGAGCGCACGCTACCCAACGGCCATAAGGGCTGGCGCACCGATTTCATCAAGCGGCTGGATCCCAATTCCAAGGGCGATTCACCCATGGCCTTCCTGGCGGAGGGCTCGCCCGGACGACTGCTGCGCTCGCATTTCCACGAGGTCGACCAGTTCCAGGTGATCTACAAGGGCGGCGGCACGCTGGGCGCGCATCCGCTGGGCTTTGGCGGCGTGCATTTCTCGCGCGCCTACACTCCCTACGGCCCGATTCGCTACGACAAGAACGACGGCCTGGGATTCGTCACGCTGCGCGCGCACCGCGACCCGGGCGCGCAGTACATGCCCGACAGCCGTCCGGTGCTGGATGCAAAGTCCAATCGCTCGCCCTGGCAGTGCACGGTGATGCCTGACTTCAACATCCAGCCCGGCGAGAACGGCGTGGCCATGAAGGCCATAGACCAGGTGAAGGACGAGCGCGGCCTGGCCGGCTTCTCCGTGGTCATGAAGCCCGGCGCCACCGCCTACTCCATCGACCCCTCCAGGGGCGACGGCCAGTACATCCTGGTGATCAAGGGCGGCATCATGCACGAGGGCGATCACAAGAAGCACCTCACCATCATCTGGGTGGGCAAGGATGAGCCGCCGTTCAAGCTGGTCGCCGGCCCCGAGGGTGCCGAGCTCGTCATCCTCAACTTCCCGGTTCCCGGCGGCGGCATTCCGCAGGTGGACAAAACGCCTGCCGCCGCCGACGGCAAGGGCGCCTTCAAGACCTATCAGTGCATCCTGTGCGCTTTTGTCTACGACGAGGCCGAGGGCTATCCACATGCCGGCATCGCGGCCGGAACGCGCTGGGCCGATGTGCCCGAGACTTTCGAGTGCCCGGACTGCGAGGCGAAGAAGGCCGACTTCGAGATGATCGAGTTCTAGGCTGTCGGTGTTGCCTGGCAAAGCCGGTCTTTCGAGACCGGCTTTTTTGTTCCCCACCATTACCGCAAGGGATCGCATGAAAACCATCCTGTTGAAACGCAGCACAGTTCTGATTCTGTTGCTCGCATTGACTGCCTGTGCTGCTGCACCTGCGCGGCTGTCCGGCGAGCGCATCGCCCAGATCCTCGCCAGCCCCGATCGCAGCGACGCCGATCGCACCAACGACACCCGCCGCAAGCCCCAGCAGATGCTGGCTTTCATCGGTGTCGCGCCCGGCATGCGCGTGCTCGACCTGGGCGCGGGCGGCGGCTACAGCACCGAGTTGCTGGCGCGCTCGGTCGGCGCCACCGGACGGGTCTATGCGCAGAACAATCCGGTGAGCGCCGAGTCGCGCGCCCGTTTCGAGCAGCGCCTGAAGGCAGCCTCGCTCACGAATACCAGCCTGCACGATGCGCCTTACGCAAGCCCGGTGCCTTCGGAGATCGTGCCGGGGTCGCTGGACCTGGTGACTTTCTTCTTCATCTACCACGACCAGGGCAACCCGGCGGTGGACCGCGCGCGCATGAACCGCGCCGTGTTCGATGCCCTCAAGCCCGGCGGCCTGTACGTCATCGCCGATCACTCCGGGCGTGCTGGCACGGGCTTTTCCGAATGGAACACCCTGCACCGCGTCGAAGAGACAGCGCTGCGCCGCGAGGTCGAGGCGGCCGGCTTCCGCCTGGCCGACAGCGCCGACTTCCTGCGCAACCCCAAGGACCCGCGCGACCGGCCCGTGTTCAAGCCGGCGCAGCCCAATGACGAGTTCGTGCTGAAGTTTGTGAAGCAGTGATGACGCAATCCGTTGTTCACAGTGACCCCGAGATTCAGGGCGGTGTGCCGGTGTTCTACCGAACCCGGGTGCAGGTAAAGCGAATATTGCGCATGCCCGATGCGCCGCCCTTGCCTTGACGCCGGTCCGCTTACGTACAATAATCCGTACTTGTACAAGTATTTGGACAATTAGGACCATATGACATGGACGCGATTTCCTACAGCAACGCCCGCGCGCAGTTTGCCAAGATCATGGACCGGGTCAACAGCGAGCGCGACGGCATCATCATCACTCGGCAGAACGGCTCGTCGGCCGTGCTGATGTCGCTGGACGATTACGAGTCCTGGCAGGAAACGATCCACCTGCTCAGCAGCCCGGCCAATGCCCGGCGCCTGCTCGATTCGCTCGCCGCCGCAAAGAAGGGCAAGGCGAAGGTTCGCAAGCTCGCAGATGTGAAGTGATGCTGCTGCGGTTCACACCCCAGGGCTGGGAGGACTACTGCCACTGGGTCGGCGAGGACCGCAAGATGGCCAGGCGCATCAATGTGCTGATCAACGATGTGATGCGCTCGCCATTTGCGGGCCTGGGCAAGCCTGAACCGCTCAAGCACATGCTGCAGGGGTGCTGGTCGCGCCGTATTGATGGTGGGCACCGCCTGGTTTATTCGGTCGACGATACCGGCATTACGGTTCATCAGTGCAGGTTCCACTATTGAGGCCTGGAAGATAAGATGCATGTCCCATGCCGGTGCCTCCGATGTGGAAATCGTCGACCATCACTGAGATCGCCATGAAAAAACTGCCGAACATTCACGCCGGAGAAGTGCTGCTGGAGGAGTTCATGAATCCGATGGGCATCAGCCAGAACGCGCTGGCCCGGGCGACTGGTGTGCCACCGCGACGGATCAACGAGATCGTGCTGGGCAAGCGCGCCATCACCGCCGACATAGCGCTGCGGCTGGCGGCGTTTTTCGGAACATCGGAAGGCTTCTGGCTGGGATTGCAGGCTGACTATGACCTCGAAGAGGCGCGCCGCCTCATCGGCAAGGAACTGCTGCGCGTGGAGCAGGCACGGGCGGAACATAGCCCGGGACGGTGCTGATTGTGCAAAAGCAAGGCTCTGCAAGCCACTGCTTGCCGCATACCGTGATTGATTCGCCGGGGCAGCGCCGGCTGTCGTGCCCAAGCCTGCACTCTTGAACCATTAACCACCAGGAGACATCACGATGGATCAGATGAATTATTTTCCAAACCGGCCGCGCCGGCTGATCGCCGGCATGCTGATGGCCGTGGCCGGCGCCGTATCCGCGCAGGATTTTCCCAGCAAGCCGGTTCGCTTCATCGTCCCTTATGATCCGGGCGGAAACACCACAATACTGGCGCGCCTGGTCGGTGAGAAATTGTCGCAGGGCTGGGGCCAGCAGGTGCTGGTGGACAATCGCCCCGGCGGCAACACCGTGATCGGCTCCGAAGCCATGGTCCGGGCCACGCCTGACGGATACACCATATTGCTGGTCACCAGCACGCACGTTATCGGCCCGTTGTTGAACGCCAAACTCCCTTACGACAGCGTCAAGGACTTCGCTGCAGTCGCCACGCTGGCGCGCTCCGATCTCATACTGGCGATGAATCCCGGTGTGCCGGCCAACACGCTGCAGGAGCTGATTGCGATTGCCAAAGCCAGGCCGGGCGAATTGAACGCCGCGGCCATAGGCACCGGCGGCATCACCCATCTGGCCAGCGAATACTTCAACATCCAGGCAGGCGTAAAGACGCAGCATGTGCCGTACAAGGGCACCGGCCTCGCGCTAACCGACCTGGTCGCCGGACAGGTGCAGCTGTTCTTTGCGCCACCCGCGGCCATCATCCCCTTCGTCAAGAGCGGCAAATTGAAGGGCGTGGCCGTTACTACCGAGAACCGCATGTCGGCGCTGCCGCAAGTGCCGACCTTTGCCGAGGCTGGTCTGCCTGGTTACGAGTTGAAAAGCTGGTATGGTGTGCTGGCACCGGCCGGCACAGTGAAGCGCAACATCGACAGGCTGTCGGCCGACATAGGCAAGGCGCTGGCCGCGCCTGACATCAGGAAGAGTTTTCTGGCCCAGGATATGGATCCCTTCATCTCCACGCCCGAGCAATTCACTGCGATGATGGGTGTGGAGAGGACCAAGTTCGCGCGCATCATCAAGACTGCGAACATCAAGGTCGAGAATTGATTATTACAATCATGAGACAGGATCGCTTAACGGGAGTGCCGTAATGTCGAAGGTCAAGGTTATCGATACCACATTGCGCGATGCGCACCAGTGCCTGTGGGCGACGCGCATGACCACGGCCATGATGTTGCCGGTGGCCGAGAAACTGGATCGTGCAGGGCTGGAGGCCATCGACCTGATGAGCGCCATCCAGTTCGATGTCAGCGTGCGCTATCTCAAGGAGGATCCGTGGCAGCGTCTTCGCCTGATGCGCCAGCGCATCACGCAAACCAGGCTGCAGTCGGCAATGCGCAGCAAGAGCCTGTTGTCGTTCGACGTTCAGGCCGATGACATCAACGATCTGTGGCTGGAGTGTCTTGCCAAAAACGGCATCCGCAGATTGAGGGCCATCGACGCGCTGTCGGATCTGGACAACATCGTGGACATTCTGGTGCGGGCAAAAGAACTGGGAATGGAGTCGGTGGGCTCAGTGGTGTTCTGCGAAAGCCCGGTGCATACCGATGCGTTCTACGCAAAGAAGACCAAGGAGTTGATCAAGCGGGCCGGAATTGACGTCATGATGATCAAGGATCCCGGTGGGCTGCTGACACCTGACCGGATACGCACGCTGGTTCCGGCGCTGCTGAAGGTCACCGGCAAGGTGCCGCTGGAGCTGCACAGCCATTGCATGACCGGCCTGGCGCCGCTTGTTTATCTCGAGGCCGTCAAGCTTGGGGTGACTCAGATCCAGACGTCCATCGCTCCACTCGCCAACGGCCCGGCGCAGCCCGCCACCCAGACCATCGTCCGGAATCTGCGCAGCATGGGTTACTCGGTGGATATTGATGATGCCTTGATCGGCGAAGTCGGCGAGCATTTTTCGCGAGTTGCGAAGAATGAGGGGCTGCCGGTAGGCGTTCCCATGGAGTATGACCAGTTCCATTATCAGCATCAGATACCCGGTGGGATGTTGACCAATATGAAGTTCCAGCTACAGCAGGCCGGACTGATGCACAAGCTGGACGCTGTGCTGGAGGAGACAGCGCGTGTTTTCACCGAGCTTGGCTGGCCCGCCATGGTGACCCCGTTCTCGCAGCTGGTCGCGACTCAGGCGGTGCTCAACGTGGTGGGCGGCGAGCGCTATCGCACAGTCCCCAATGAGATCAAGAAATATGCGCTTGGTTATTATGGAAAGCCGCTTGCGCCGGTACAGCCGGATGTCCTTGATCGGATCATCAGCAACGGGTCTTCCCATATTGCCCTGACGCCTGTGCCGCTTGAGCCAGCAGTGCCCGCCATGCGAAAGAAGTATCCGAACATGAGCGATGAGGAACGGCTGTTGCGGCACCTGTATGCCGGCACCCAGGTGGATGACATGCTGGCCGCGGGACCAATGCGCACCGACTATTCGTTCGACAAGCCCATCGTTCACCTGCTCAAGGAACTGGCGAAGCGTCCGCGTGCCGGCAGGATCTATGTCGAAAAGGGCAATATGCGGCTGGAGATGAAGGGCAATTGGATTCCATGAACATCCTGATCATTCCCGGTGTCACCATGCCCAAGGTGGAGGAGTCACTTCTCGTCCGCATTCGCGAAGCAGCAGGTCCCGGTGTTTGCATCACCGTGGCGAAGTCGGCGGCCGCGGCCGTCGATGCAATGGAAGATGTCGAGGTCGTGCTGGGCGTGATTACGCCCACCATGTTCGCGCGTGCACGACGGCTGCGCTGGGTGCATGCCATCACCTCAGGGGCGGATGCCTACCTCTTTCCCGAGATGGTCAAGGGTGAGGTACTGCTCTCCGGGGACAAGGGACTGGTCGGCACGCATCTGGCCGACCATGCCATGGCGCTGCTGTTGTCGCTGACGCGGCGGCTGGCGCGCGCAGTTCAGGACGCGCCGCACTCGTGGACGCACCGGGTCGCCTATCGAGCCGAGGAGTTCGAGCTGGAGGGTTGCACCATGGGCATCGTGGGATTCGGCGGTACCGGCCGCCAGATTGCCCGCCGTGCGGCTGCCTTCGGCATGCGATGTATCGCTGTCGACTGCGATCCGGTGCCGCCTTCGCCTGAAGTGCCTGTGGTCTGGGGCAGAGACCGCCTGGACGAACTGCTGCGCACTTCGGACGTGGTTACCTCCGGCCTGCCCCTGACTCCGGACACGCGCAACCTGTTCAATGCGCGCGCTTTCGGACTGATGAAAGCGTCGGCAATATTTGTGAACGTCACGCGTGGTGAGCTCATGGACACCGATGCCCTGATCGAGTCCATGAAGAAAGGCCATATCGCCGGAGCGGGCCTCGATGTCGGGCCGCAGGAGCCGCTGCCGGTGGACCATCCCCTGTGGTCGACGCCCAACGTGGTCATGACGCCGCACACCGCGGGGGCGAGCCAGTTCCGCATCAGCCGGAATCTGGACCGGTTCTGCCGCAATCTGGCGCTCTACCATGCAGGCAAGCCGCTGGAAGGACTCATCAACAAGGCACGGGGATTCTGATAAACGTTTTCGGAGCGAGGATCAGTCATGACCATTCAGAATGCGATCAGTTTCAACTGTACCGGCAGCGGGCAAATTGCAGCTGCCATTGCACTTGCCTTGTTCGTGGTCACTCATGCGCCCGCGGCATCAGCGCAGAGCTTCCCGTCCCGGCTCATTCGCCTGATCATTCCTTCTCCGCCCGGCGGCAGCAACGATATCCTCGGCCGGCTCATGGCCCTGAAAATGTCCGAGCGCATGGGCCAGCAGGTCATTGCGGAAAACCGTGCCGGCGCCGATGGCATCATCGGCACGGAGTCTGTTGTGCGCTCCGCGCCGGATGGCCATACCATCCTCATCGTATCGACGTCGTTTGCCATGAATCCGGCCATCCACAAGCTGCCCTATGATTCGATCAAGTCGCTGACGCCAATTTCGCTGATAGGCTCGGGCATGAATGTCATCTTCGCCACCCCCGGCCTGCCGGCGAAGAATGCCCAGGAGCTGATTGCACTGGCGAAAGTCAAGGCCGGGGCAATACGCTTTGCCTGGGGCGGCGTAACCAACCGCTTCGGTGGAGAACTGTTCAATTCCATGGCGGGCGTACAGATGACCAATGTGCCGTACAAGGGTGGCGGGCAGGCGATGATCGATGTCATGGGCGGTCAGGTGGAAGTGGGTTTTGGCACCTTGGTCCAGACACTTCCTCATTTGCGCTCGGGAAAGCTGAAGGCAATCGGGGTCGCCTCCCAGAAGCGCTCGCCGCTTCTGCCTGATGTGCCGACGGTGGCCGAGTCCGGCCTGCCGGGTTACTTCGACAGTGTCTGGTGGGGTCTGCTCGGACCTGCCGCCATGCCTGAGCCGATTGTTACCCGGCTGAATTCCGACATCGGCGCCACACTGAAAGATTCGGACATGATCAAGCGACTTGAGGCGGAAGCCGCTGAAGTCATGGTTGCGCCGCCGGAAGTCTTCAGGAAGCTGATTGCAAGCGATATCGAGAAGTGGATGCGGGTCGCAAAGGAAGCTGGCATTCGCATCGAATGAGCGCATCGAATAAGCGGATCGTGGAGCATGTTTCCGATTATTTCGTGCAGCAGTACGCCTTGTACGCTTGATCATAATTATCTCCATGATAGACATCAGTAAAGTTGTCTATTATGGAAATGACAATATTATTACCCGTTCAAGACCTGCTTGTAGCGCGTTCCCGGTGCGGGCGGCGTGCGCGGCACGCCGGCAAAGCACTGCGCCAGGGACATCCACAGCCTGGCTGACTCACCGGTTACCTTGAGCCTGGTGTCGGCGATGTTGCGCGTCTGGGCCACCACCTGGCAGAACTCCACGGCGCTGCCTTCTATCAGCTCGCCGGCGGTATCGGCGGGTTCGGAATTGAATTCCCAGATTGCCCCCGATGGCGCGGTGAGGCGCACCCGCGGACGCACCGGCGGGGGCGTCATCTTGCGGTTGTTGAAGGTCCAGCCGAAGGTGTTGATGCCCAGCACGACAATGTTGCGTATGCGGTCGGTGCTGACGCGGTCCTTGCCCAGCACATCGTAGATTTCCTGTCCGTGCGCCCAGTGCTCCATGAGGCGGGCGCTGATGCTGGAGCGTGCGCTCATCTCGCGCCCGGCCCAGGGGACGCGCTTTTTCGGGTCGGCCACGGCGAAGTCCCTGGCCAGTTTCTGGCACAGCTCGTACCAGAGTTTCAACAGCGCGCGGCCCTGCACATTGCCCAGCCACACGTTGGTCGCCTCGCGGTTGTCCAGTTTCTGCTCCTCGGCGAGGCGGGCGCGATCGGCCTTCATGCGGTCGTAGGCAGCGCGGTCGTTCAGCGACAGGTCCGCCGAGATATTGCCGCCGTGCACATGGGCGATGACGTCGTTGATGGTCCAGCCCTTGAACAGGGTCGGGCGTGACCAGTCCGATTCCTTGAGCGGCTCGAGCAGTGCATACAGGGCGTCGGTCTCTTCCTTGAAGGCGGTGGCTTGCTCCTGCATGGCTTCTCCTCGCGTGATGGGGTCTTGTGCGCTCCGGGAGCGCGTATTCTGCCGCAACTGCAAGCATACAGGCTTGCGCGAATCCGCCTGAAACGGGTGGCCGCTGTGTTCCTGTCAGTGTGATCCTGTATCTGGCAGTAGAATCCCGTCGTAGTCCAGCCAGCACCCGGTTCAGGCGCCTGAAAGTCGGCGCCACACAAATAATCCAAGAACGGTGTGACCAGAGGAGACACGATGAAGATCACCAGGATCAAGGAGCACATCGGCGCGACGGTCGAGGGCATGGACCTGCGCAATCCCATCGACGAGGCGACCCGCAAGCAGCTCAACGACGCGGTGGCCGAGCACGTCGTCCTGGTTATCCGCGGTCAGGAATTCACCGCGCCGCAATACCAGGCGGCGGCTGAGCTCTTCGGCGAGTTGATGGAAGACCAGAACCGTCGCTACCTGGTCGAAGGCGTGCCCATGGTCAGCGTGCTGTCGAATCGCCACAAGGACAGCTTCGGCAAGCAGGCGAAAGTGGCGCAGAACGCCACCTGGCACACCGACCACACCAATCAGGAACGCCCGCCGAAATTCACCATGCTGTATCCGGTAGCGCTGCCGGGCAAGGGCGGCGCCACCTCGGTGTGCAATATGAACGCCGCCTACGAGGGGCTGCCGGATGAGTGGAAAAAGCGCATCACCCACATGCAGACGGCCAATACCCTGGTGAGCAGCGCGCGCTTCAAGGAGGCCAATCCGGACATCGTCGCCACCCAGCAGGCCGTGGCGGCCAAGGTGCCGCCGCGCATACAGCCGTTCGTGCGCACCCACCCGGAGCGGGGCACCAAGGCCATCTGGTTCCACAAGGGCAAGACCGAGCGCATCCTCGGAATGGAGCCGGCCGAGACGCAGGCCTTTCTCGCCGAACTGCTGGAGATCGCCATCAAGCCGGAGTTCACCTACGCCCATGAGTACGACATGGGCGACATGCTGATCGTGGACAACCGCTCGGCCATGCACAAGGCGGGCTTCGACTACGACCACAGCAAGCACCGCATGCTGTACCGCATCCTGGTGCGCGGCGATCAGCCGTTTTGATTTCGGGCGTGCGGCATTCCAGACCTCTGGCGTGGACATGAGCGGCCGAGGTCTGGTTGCCGCGCAGTTTGCGCTCATCGCCTGGCTGATCTGGCCGTTGACGCCGCAGGCCTGGTTGCCACCGGCGCTCATCCTGCTGGCCGCGGCGGCGGCGCTGGGAATCTGGACGCTGGTGCACAACCGTCCCGGCAATTTCAACATCCGTCCCGAGCCCAAGGCCACGGGCCGCCTCATCACCGGCGGCCCCTACCGTTACCTGCGCCATCCCATGTATGGCGCGCTGCTGCTGTTCTGCGCGGCCGAGGTCGTGGCCTATGCCGATGCGCGCAAGCTCGCCGCGCTGGCGCTGATGGTGCTGGTGCTGTGGCTCAAGTCCACGCAGGAGGAGCAGGGCCTGCGCGCGAAGTTTCCCGAATACGCCGACTACGCGGCCAGGGTGCGGCGCTTCATTCCCTGGTTGATTTAGCGCGACTGGCTGGCGCGGTGAGCAGGGCCGCCATTTTTCGCGGCCTTTTCCCCGTGCGGCCCTTGAGCTTGTAGGCGGTGAGCTCCAGCGAGCCCAGGATGACCGGCAGGCGGCTGAAGCGGTAGCCGCGCAGGCCTTGGGCGAGCAGGTCGGCTCGCGCCGCTTCGGTGAGCAGGATCTCGTCGCGATCGGCGACGTCCTCCCCCAGCTTGCAGGCGAGGTTGAATTCCGCGCCCCACATGTCGTAGCCCAGGTCGAGGACCGGGCCATGCCCCACGCCCATGCTCACGTAAATCTCGAAGGCCTTATGGTCATCCAGGTTGGCTGCGTGCAATGTCTCGCGCACCTTGATCGCGGCGGCCAGGGCCAGCGCGGTATTCGGGAAGGCGGCATAGACATTGTCGGCCTCCTGCTTGACGATGCGGCCGCGATGATGGCGGATCTCCGGCTCCACCTGCTTCACCATCTGCCGTATCAGCGACAGGTAGTGCAGGATGCCGTGGCGCAGGGTGAGTCGGGTGAAGCCCGACATGTCTATGACCAGGGGCGAGAGCGTGCGCTCGTAGCGGTGGAGCAGCCGCGTGTCGATGGCCTGCAACTGCCTGCGGCCCCGCGCCGAAAGATCGTGCGCAGCCTTCCAGCGATCATTCAGCAGATCGTAGAACTGGCTGGATCGTTCTGTCTTGCGTGCGGCCATGGTGCTCCCTTCTGCGCGGCGGGTTAAATGCAGTGGCGAGTGTAGCGCCTGGCTTTAGAATAGCGCAGCGCAAAACGTTCGCAGAACACAAACGAAGCGCCCGATCACGTCCACAAGGAGAGAACGTATGCCTGCATTCCAGCACGACTTCCGGCTCGCCAGCTATCCCTGCCGCGTCTATTCCGGCAAGAACGCCCTGGGCAATCTGCCTGCCGAACTGAAGCGCAACAAGGCCAGACGGGCCTACATCGTTTGCGGTCGCTCGGTGTCGCGCAAGACCGACCTGATCAGGAACATCCAGGCGCTGCTGGGCGATGCCTGCGTCGGTATCTATGACGAGATGGGCAAGGACACGCCCATCATCGACGTGCTCGCCGCACGCGACGGTGCACGCGCGGCCAATGCCGACCTGCTCATTGCCGTGGGCGCGGGCAGCGTCATCCAGGGTGTGCGTATCGTCGCCATCCTGCTGGCCGAGAAGGGCGCGCCCGAGGAACTGATGACGCAATACCCTGATGACGGGCATGCCGCCATCAGCCCAAAACTTCTTGCACCCAAGCTGCCCATTATCAACATCTTGACCGCGGCCACCGGTGCGGCCAACCGTGCCGGGTCGCCGGCCAAGGCCGTGGGCCTGGACCATCGCATGGAGTACTTCGATCCCAAGACCCGGCCGGTGGCCATGTTCTGGGATTCCGACGCGCTCATGACTGCGCCCATGTCCATGATGAAGGGCACCGCCTCCTATGTGTTCTGGCGCGCCGCCATGAACATGGGGCAGATCAAGGCCAATCCGCTGGTGTATTACAGCCGCCTGCAATGCTTCGAGCTGGTGCGCAGCACCTTCGACCGGCTGGAGACGCCCGAGGCGCGCATCGACCTGTGCATCGCCAGCTTCCTATCCAACCGCCAGGTCGACGATGGCGGCGGGCGCGTCAATCACTGGGTGACCCGCGTGGTCTATGCCTTTTCCGCGGCCATTTTCAACCTGCACGAGCACGTCGGCCAGGGCCAGGTCGGCGCCGCGCTCACGCCCATCGTCATGCGCAAGCTGGGCTATCGCGATCCGGAGGCCATGTGCAACATCGGCCGCGCTCTGGGCGTGTGGAAGGATGGCGATCCCGTCGCCGATGCGCCGTCACGCGCCGCCGACGAGCTGCAAAGGATCTGGACCGGCCTGGGCATGCCCACCAACCTCACCGAGTGCGAAGTGTCCAAGGACACGGCGGAAAAAATCCTGCAGAACTGCCTGAAGACCTTCAACTCCGATCCCAAGCAGGAATTCAAGAAGGAAGTGCCCATGCTGCGCGAGCTGTTGCTGAGTTGCTGGTAGCCGGATTCAGCCCACCGTCAGCGCGCGGTCGATGCGGATCTTGTAGAGCACGCGCTTCTCGCCGGGCTGGGCGAAGGGATATTTGTCCTGGCCCAGATACTTCTTCGCCATCGAGTCGATGTGCGCATCGGCGCCCACTTCCGTGATGGAGGTCACCGTGCCGCGCACCTCGACATAGCGATAGGGATTGTCCGGGTCCATGATGGCCAGCGCGACCCGAGGATCGCGGCGCACGTTCTTGTCCTTGCGCCGACCCACCGCCGAGTTCACCCAGATCTCGCCGTTCTGGTGGTCCACCCACACCGGCGTGGTCTGCGGGCCGCCGTCGGGCATCAGGGTGGTGAAGGCAGCGAAGGCTTTTTTCTGGAACAGGTCGAGGTATTGTTCCGGGAATGATGAGACCATGGTTTTTCCTTTCTAATCAAAACTGATATTGGCGAAGGTGATCAATTTCTTCAGCACGTCGGTGCGCTTCTCGAGGAAGCGCCCCATGTCCTCCGGGCTGCCGCCCATGGGCAGGGCACCACTGTTGATCATGATATCGCTGACGTCCTTCCTGGCCAGCACGGCTTCAGAGTCCTTGTTGATCTTCGCGATCAGGGCGGCCGGCGTGGCCCTGGGTGCGAGCAGGCCGTTGAAGGTGGACATGTCAAAGCCGGTGAGCCCGGATTCATCCAGCGTGGGCACGTCGGGCAGGGTGGGAAAGCGCTTCATGCTGCCCACCGCCACCGGGCGCAGCTTGTTGCTGTCGAAGAGCGGCTTGAGCGGCTGTGCCGCGGCGAACACCAGGCTGATGACGCCGGCGGCGCCGTCGGTGATGGACTGGGCCGTGCCCTTGTAGGGGACGTGCGTGAGCTTGATGCCCGACATCATCATCAACTGCTCGGCGGTCATGTGGCTGGAGCTGCCCACGCCGGGCGTGCCGTAGCTGAATTTCTCCGGGTTGGCGCGGGCCAAAGCCAGCAGGTCCTTCACCGACTTGATCGGCGAGTCCGGGCGCACGGCGATGACATTGACCCCGGCCTGGACCAGGATCACCGGCGCCAGATCGCGCTGCATCACCACCGGCGAAGCATTGCCCAGGCCGGTGTTGGCCAGCACCTCGTTGGTCATCATCAGCAGGGTGTAGCCGTCGGCGGGCGAGCGTGCCGCCGCCTCCGTGCCGATGAGGGTGCGTGCGCCGGCGCGGTTGTCCACCAGCACCGGCTGTCCCCACAGGTCCGACAGATGCCGGCCCATCATGCGCGCGGCGATGTCGGGCCCGCCGCCGGGCGTGAAGGGCACGATGATTTTTACCGGCCGCTGCGGGAAGGTCTGCGCCGCTGACAGTGGTGATACGGCTGCGAGCAGGAAGGTCGCCGACCAGACCAGGCATCGCTGCATGCGATCCAGGCATTGCCGCAGGCGATCCAGGAAATGCTGCATGTGATTCTCCTTGTCCGACGCACAGGGCACGACGTACATTGTCTTTGCCCCTGCGCCGATTCTATGCCAGTCGCACAGTGGGCGCGTGTGCCGGGGCAAAGTGTTATAAAAGCCCGGACGGCCCGCCGGAGAAGCGGGAACAGGCATAACAAGGGAGCAAGACATGAGATTAAGAGATCTTCAGGAGTCCGAGCTCAACGCCGAGCAACTCAAGGTGTACAAATCCATCGCTGACGGTCCCCGCGGCGGAGTGCGCGGTCCCTTCGGCATTTTGCTGCGCGTGCCGGGACTGGCCGACCAGGTGCAGCAACTGGGCGAGTACTGCCGCTACAAAACCAGCCTGTCCCCGCGCATCACCGAATTCGCCATCTGCATCACCGCGCGCCACTGGAACTCGCAGATCGAGTGGGCGGGCCACAGCAAGCTCGCGTTGAAGGGCGGTCTGGCACAGGGCATCCTCGACGACCTGCGCCTGGGCAAGCGCCCGGCCAATATGCAGGAGGATGAGGCCGCAGCCCATGATTTCTGCATCGAGTTGCACCAGAACAAGGAAGTAAGCGACGCCGCCTACGCCGCGGCGGTGAAGCAGTTTGGCGAAGCCGGCGTGCTTGATCTGTGCGGGGTCATCGGCTACTACGGGCTGGTGGCCATGGTGCTGAAGACCGGCCAGAAGCCCTTGCCCCCGGGCACGCCCGATCCGCTGCCGGTGCTGAAGTAGGCATTTGTCGCATCCGGTGGATGTCGCAATCTGATAAGTTCCAATGATGCAAGCGCAGGCACAGGCCGGCACGGTCGCCACCGTGAAAGCAATGTGGCAAGTCATGGTCGAGGTCCTGCGGGATCTGCGGCCGGTGGCGGTGCCGACCGTCATCCTGCTAATGACTGCGCTGTGCCTGCTGGCCGGCGTCTCCCTGCCGGCCTCGCTCGCGGGCCTGGCAACGCTGGGGCCGTACACGCTTCTGCTGGCCGCCGCCGCAATCGCGGTGTGGTTCCACCGCGGACGTCCCTTCATCGCGGCCCTGAGCCTGCTGCTCGCCTTTACCGCCTGGAACCTGGCCCAGCCCTAGGTGCTTGGAGATCCCGGGCGCGCCGCCGCCGCGGTGTTCCTCGCCATCAGCCTGTTGCTGCCGCTCAATCTGCTGCTCGCGGTGGCGTTTCCCGAACATGGTGTTTTTCACCGGCAGAACTATCGCTGGCTGGTGGTGGGCTCGGTGGAAATCCTGCTGGTGTGGTGGCTGGCTTATGCGGCACGTTCGGATTTCTCCGGCTGGCCGGCGCTGCTCAATAGCTGGCTGCTGCGTTCTCCGCCCACGCCGGTGATTGCGCGCCTGATGTTCGCCTGCGCCTTCGCCCTGGCCTTGATGCGCGCCTGGCCCAAGCCGCCGGCCACGCTACCCCTGCCGCTGGAACTGTCCATGGTGAGCGCGCTCATCGCCTTTTTCTTTGCCTGCGAATGGGCGGTGGCGCCGGGGGCCTTCAGCGCCTTCATGTCGGCGGCGGGCGCTATGCTGCTGGTGGCGGTGTTGCAGGAGTCCCATCGGCTGGCGTTTCGCGACGAACTCACCGGCCTGCCCGGACGCCGCGCCCTGGAGGAGCGCCTGCGCGGGCTGGATGACTCCTATGCCCTGGCCTTGGTGGATGTGGACCACTTCAAGCAGTTCAACGACGCCCACGGCCACGACATCGGCGACCAGGTCCTGCGGCTGGTAGCCGCGCGCCTGGCGCAGGTGGAGGGCGGGGGCACGGCCTACCGCTACGGCGGCGAGGAGTTTGTCGTGCTCTTTCCCGATTGCACCCGGAACGAGGTGCGGCCTCATCTGGAGGCCATACGCGCCTCCATCGAGAATTACCGCATGGCCGTTGCGCGCGCCGGATCGTCCGCGCGACAAGCGTGAAGGCGCGGCCCTGCGCCACACGCGCGAGCCTGAGAAAGTGCTGTCGGTCACGGTGAGCATGGGTCTGGCCGAGTACGACAGGAACAACAGCACCGCGGCGCAGGTGATGAAGGCGGCGGACGAAGCCCTGTACCGCGCCAAGGGCTCGGGGCGGAACAGGGTGAGCGGCTAGCAGCAGCTGATGGTGAGCGCCGGTTACTCTTCGGGCTTGATGCCGTAATCCTGGGCCAGCTTTTTCAGGCGAGCGGATTCGGCGTAGACCATCTCCCCGAACTCCTGCGGCTTGCCGCCGATCATCATGTTGCCGTAGGCCTCCGCGGTGGCGACGATGTCCGCGGACTTGGCCACCTTGTTGAAAATCTCGTTGAGACTGGCAAGCGTGGCTGCAGGTATGGCCCGTGGCGCGAAGAATCCGGTCCAGTTCAGATAGACGAATTCGGGCACGCCCTGCTCGGCGAGCGTGGCCACATCGGGCAGGGGCTTGGCGCGGACGTTCCCCAGGATTGCCACCGCACGCATCTTTCCCGATTTGATATGAGCCAGTGCGGCGCTCATCGCCGTCGAGGTGATGTCCACGCGTCCCGCGGCCATGTCCACCAGGACGGGGCCGGTGCCCTTGTAGGCAATGTAGGTGGGCGCGGTCCTGGTCAGGGTGCCCAGCCACAGGGCATTCAGGTGGCCGGTGCCGCCGCTTCCCAGCATGGCCCAGTTGACCTTGCCGGGGTTGGCCCTGGCATAGGCCACATACTCGACAAAGTTGCCCGCGGGAAAGGAACCCCGAACCAGGAGGATGCTGTGCTTGACGCTCATGTGTGCCACGGGCGCAAAGTCTTTGACAATGTCAAAGGACAGCTCCTTGTTGAACACCGGCAGGCCGGCGAAGCTGCTGTTGGTGATCAGCACGGTGTGTCCGTCCGCGGGAGCCTTGGCCACGTAGCCCACGCCGATTCGCGTTCCCGCGCCGGTCTTGTAATCGAGGACGAATTGCTGGCCGGTCAGCTCGGTCGCCTTCTTCGTGTACATGCGGCCTTCGATATCGACGGGGCCGCCCGGTTCATAAGGCGCGATTACGACCACCGATCTGGAGCTCGAGAAGGACGCGGCCTGACCCAGCACGGTCGCGGGCAGGCAGAGCGCAAGCGCCGTCACAGATGCAGCGACAATGGATCCCCGATGCTTCATTGCCAACCTCCTGGTTTTCATGGATTGCGTGAATTTCACCCTACTCCTCCAATTCTATGCCCGCGTCCTGGATGACCTTGGTCAGGCGCTCGCTGGTTTCATTCAGGAAGCGGCGGAATTCCTCGGGCGTGCCGCCGCCGGGGCCCTCGCCCATGCCATCCAGTTTCTTGATTGTTTCGGGGTCAAGTCTTGCCTTGGTGAACTCGGCGTTCATGCGGTTGATGATGGCCCCTGGTGTGTTGCCCGGAAAGAAGATCCCTGTCCAGGACCAATTGTCGAAGGTGGGCACGCCTTCCTCGGCGATGGACTTCAGGTTGGGCAGTTGTGCCAGCCGGGAATTGGCGCCGGTGAGCGCCAGCGGGCGAACCTTGCCCGAGGTGAGGAAGGAACCGAAAGCCCTCCAGGCGGGATGGGCTGCCTGCACCTCGCCGGCGATGATGGCCGAGGTGACATTGCCATAGCCCTTGTAAGGCACGTAGGTCACCTGGACGCCCATCTGGTGGTGCATGTTTTCGGCCACGATGTGGACGATGCCGCCGTTGCCGATGGTGGCGTAATTGATCTTGCCCGGGTTGGCCTTGGCGTAGGCAATGTATTCCCTGACCGAATTCACCGGCAGCTTGGGATTGACCATCAGGATGCCGTTGGTCCTGTTCAACTGATAGACCGGCTCGAGGTCGCGGCGCCAGTCATAGGGCGGCTTGTTCTTGAGCAGGTGGCTGTAGGTGATGGTGGAGGCGACCACCAGCATGGTGTGGCCATCGGGCGCGGCCTTGGCAACGGCCGTGGTGCCGATCTTGCTGGATGCGCCCGGCTTGTAGTCGTAGGTGAAGGTCCACTTGGTGTTCTGCCCCATCTGGCCGAGGAACACGCGGGCCAGCACGTCGGTATTGCCCGGCGCATAGGGCACGACCAGGGTGATGGGCTTGGTAGGGTAATTGGCCTGAGCCAAGGCCTGCGGTGCCACGCAAAAGGTTGCCAGGGACAAAGCGGTGATAATGGAATTGCGCATGATTTCCTCCTGCCTGGTTTTTCCAGCTTTGTTGTGGCGCCTGCGTGCCGCATCAGCGCCAAAAATGACACGCTGCAACATGCTTGCTTGCCAGGAAAGAATGTTCCGATTCTTGGCGCGTGTCCAATGCACCTTGCAATGCACCTTGTATTGCGTGCGCCCCTTAGCTGCGTTTCTTCTCGTCGGGGGTGATAAATCCGATGGGCCTGCGCCTGGGCTCAGGCGGTGTCATGAGCTCGCGGATGGCGTCGAAGACCTGGCGTAACTGGGCGCGGGTATTGGCAGCGAGCGTGTCGTGTCGGAGTGTGAGCGCCTCGGTCTTTTGCTCCAGTTCTTCGAGCTTGGTGGCCAGAGTCTTGTTGGTAGCGAGGGTTTCGCGCAGTCGCACGAAGGCGCGTACCACGTAGACCGATACCTCGGTGGCACGCGGCGAATTGAGGATTGTGGCGGCCATGATGGCGCCGTGCTCGGTGAAGGCGTAGGGCGGGTACTTGCGGTGCTGGCCGCGGCTGGTCTTTAAGGTCGCAATTTGCGATCTTAAAGCGGCAAAGTCTTGATGGGTCAGGGAAAACATGAAATCCCCGGGGAACCTAGCCTCGTTGCGGCGCACCGCCTCATTGAAACGCCCGGTGGGTACGCCGTAGAGCGCGGCGAGATCGGCATCGAGCATGACGCGCTGGCCGCGCAGGATGAGGATGCGCCCGGCGATGGCCTCCATAGCCTCAAGGGCGGACGGCGCCGAGGGCTTGCTGACGGCAGGCTTACCCCGGCTACTCAAGCTGCGGCCTTGATATGAACGCTTGGTATAACACTTGGAATCGGGTTGCCCTATTTGCACTTGCCTTGTCGGTATCCAATACGAGTTACAACGGGTGTTCCGAAATGGTTTCGTCCACCGGATCATGGATTGATTAACTAACGAGCGCATACGATGTGGGTTGACGGCACGCGGGAAACAATGGGCAAGCCCCTGCGCGAATGCGAACAATCGCTATCCGCGCCAGTGCCGCCTCGCGTTAAACTCCTGCCCCCATGGACACACTCACTCATGCACTCTCGGGCGCGTTGCTGGCGCGCGCCACCGCACCGAAAGATTTGCAGCCGGGGATGCTGCCCCGGCGCATCGCCGCCGGTTTCCTGACCGCGGCCGCGCCCGACCTGGATTTCGTCGTCGGTTACCTTGGCGATCTGCAGTACCTGATGCACCACCGCGGCATCAGTCACTCGGTCATCCTGCTGCCGCTGTGGGCGCTGCTGCTGTCCTGGCTGCTGGCGAAGATCCTGCGCGCCCCCGGCGGCTGGCGTTCGCTGTACGGCATCTGCGCCATGGGCGTGGGCGCGCATATCGCCGGCGATCTCATCACCAGCTACGGCACCATGGTGTTCGCGCCGCTGTCGGACTGGCGCGCGGTCCTGGGCACGACCTTCATCATCGACCTGTGGTTCTCCGGCATCATCCTGGTGGGCCTGATTGCCTCCCTCATCTGGCGGCGCAGACGCATTCCGGCGGTGGCAGCCGTACTGGTTCTCCTGAGCTACGTGGGCATGCAGACGGTATTCAAGGAGCGTGCGCTGGATGTCGCCCGCGACTATGCCGCCCTGCATGGCTGGAAGGGTGCCGTGGTCGATGCGCAGCCACGCCCGGTGTTGCCATTCAACTGGACGGTGTACGTGAGCGATGATGCCGCCCACCACCACGCCGACATCAATCTGCTGCGCGATACGCCGCGCGAACTGCCGGCGGACGCCGGTTTCTTCGCCAGGATGGACGCGCCCTACCGGCCGGTGGCCATGGCGCAATGGCAGCGCTCGCCGCGCTACAGCGACGCACCGCACCTGCAGCCGCTGGTGCGCGCGGCGTGGAACTCCGAAGCGATGGCCGTCTATCGCTGGTTCGCCGCGCTGCCGGCCTTCGATTCCCTGTCCGAGGGCGGCCGGTGCGTGTGGTTCCTCGATCTGCGTTTCGTCACCCCGGGGCGCGCCAATACGCCCTTCAACTACGGCGCCTGCCGTGAAGGCACCGGCGACAAGACGGTCTGGCGTGCCTACCGGCGCGCGCCCGCGCCGGCGGGGAGCAACAACCCCGGCCGCGTGCCGCTTTGAAACAGCTTCACCTGCTCATCCTCATCACCGCGACGAACCACGTCGTGTTCCGCGGCGCCAACTTCAACGTGCTGCTCACCGCCGTCTATCTGGGCGCCTCGCCCATGCTGGTGGGTCTGCTCGCGGCGCTGTTCTCCGCGCCGGTGGCCTTCACCTCCGTGGCCATGGGACGCTGGTTCGACCGCAGCCCGGCGCGGCTGCCGCTGCTGCTGGCCGGATTGCTGATGAGCGCCGCGGCTGCCACCGCCTGGGTGTGGCGAGACCTGGGAGCCCTGTTCGTGGTGAGCCTGCTGGTGGGCACCTGCTACAACGTGTTCGTGGTGAGCGGGCATCAGCAGGTGGGGCGGCTCAGCAGTCCCGAGGACAAGGTAAGCAACTTCAGCCTGTCCATGCAGGCCAATTCCATGGCCAACTTTGTCGCGCCGCTGATCACCGGCTTTGCCATCGACGGCATGGGCCACGCCAATGCCTTCCTCATGCTGGCGTTGTTCCCCTTGTTGTCGGTGACGGTGCTGGGCCTGAACTGGCTGCGCCTGAAGCCGGGCAGCGGCGGTGCGGGCCATAAGAGCAAGGGCAGCGCCTTCGATCTGTTGCAGCCGAGAATGATGCGCGGCGTTTTCACCGGTGCGGTGCTGGCCTTCGTTGCGCTCAATTTCTATTCTTTTCTCATGCCGGTGTACGGCTCGGGCATAGGCCTGTCGGCCTCCGAGATCGGCATGGTGGTGAGCTGCCTGTCCATTGCCACAGTGACGGCACGCGGCCTGGCACCGGCGGTGACGCGGCGCGTGCAGTCCAGGACGCTGATGATTTACACCATGGCCGCGACCGGCCTGGGTCTGATGATCCTGCCGCTGTTCACGCAGGCCGGCCTCTTGGCCTTGATCAGCTTTTGCGTGGGCCTGGTGCTGGGCGCGGCGGCGCCGCTGGCGCTGGCGATGATGAACGATGCCTCGCCGCCGGGGCGCGAGGGCGAGGTGCTGGGGCTGCGCCTGTCGCTTCTGAACGGCATGCAGACCGTGGTGCCGCTGGCGGCCGGTGTCGTGGGCGGGGCCATCGGCGTGCCCATGGTGTTCGCCGGCATGGGCATGCTGCTGGTGGGCGGTGCCTGGTACATGCGTCAGCAGTGGCGGCTGGCGGACTTGGACTGACCTCGCTCAGTCGGTATGCGCACTCATGCGCACCGACACCTTGCATTGAAAAGCTTACGCCGGGAGCAGTGCCCACAAAGGGACGGCTTCCATGCCTTCCCCCATGCCGAATCGATGCATGCCGGGATATACAACGTACAGCGCATCCAGCTTCAGATCGTGCCTGGCTGTGCGCATCGATAGCGTGATTTTGGGGACGTCG
>CAXNIK010000007.1:0-31037 GCA_964202115.1 Burkholderiales bacterium | reverse complement strand
TCCACAACAAAGCTTTCAATTCCATGGACGCGCTTGAAGATCAGCTTGAGACCGGACTTCGAGCGCTAGAAAACGACATACATCGAGTTCAATCCATCGTCGCATGGGATTGGATTGTTAATGCTCTATTGAATTAGAAATGGAATTACATGCGCTCACACCAAGTTATGCACACTTTTGCCCACAGAAATTGTGGACAAGAGATTACATGGTTTGAAATGAATTACTTAGTCGATTTCGTTTGCGTGCAACATCAAGTGGGCAATTTCCATGACAAGGGAGTTTCCGCTGAATTTGATGGCGCCGAACACAGCCGTAGCCGCGTGATCTCCGAGGGCGCGCCCAGGCGCATGGGCGGTCCCCAGTAGCCGCTGCCGCGGCTGACGTATACCCACTGCGCCCCATGCGATGCAGGCCCGCGGTGTAGGGTTGTTGCAGGCGCACGAACCAGCGCCAGGGCAGGAACTGCCCGCCGTGGGTGTGGCCCGAGAGCTGCAGGTCGAAACCCAGCGGGGCCGCGGCCATGGCCGAGCGCGGCTGATGGGCCAGCAGCAGCCTGAAGGCCGTCGCGGGTGCGCCGCGCAGGGCGGCAGCGGGATCGCTGGCATGCGCAGGGTCGAAATGATGGGCGTTGTAGTCGCTGATGCCGGCAACCAGCAACTGCGCCCCGTCATGGTCGATGTGCACATGCTCGTTCATCAGCACTCGCAGGCCCAGCCGGCGCAGTTCCACCAGCCAGGCGTGTGCACCGGAGTAGTACTCGTGGTTGCCGGTGACAAAGAAGGTGCCGTGGCGCGCGCGCAGGCCGGCCAGCGGTGCGGTGTGCGTGGACAACTGCTCCACGCTGCCGTCCACCAGGTCGCCGGTCACCGCGATCAGGTCGGCTTCGATGGCATTGGTTGCATCGACGATGGCCTGCACGTAGTCGCGCTTGATGGTGGCGCCCACGTGCACGTCGGTGATCTGGGCGATGGTGAAGCCCACCAGTGCGGCCGGCAGCCCGGCGATGGGTACCTCCACGGTGCGCACCGGCGCCTGCCGGCGTGCCAGCACGAAGCCCACTGCGCTCATGGCCGCGGCTGCCAGCGGTATGCCGACGGCGCTCGACTCTCGAAAACCCGTCAGCCCGGGCAGGGGCAGAAGCTCCGATACCAGCGTGCCGGCAATCAGCACCACATCGCGCAGCACGGTCAGCACCCACAGCGAGGAGAAGGCACCCATCATGATGAAGCCGGGCCAGGCCAGGCGGTCGCGCCGCGGTTGCGGCATGGGACGCGACAACAGCGCCAGCGGCATGAGGATCGAAGAGGTGAGCAGATAGAGCGCGAACAGTCCCAGTCCCCACCACGGCAGCCCGGCATCCCCCAGCCCGGGCAGCAGGCGCAGTGCGATGAAGACATGCAGCAGCGTGGAGGCGATGAGCAGGCGTTGCATGGATTGCTAGCGATCCACTTCGCCCAGCTTGCCCTTTTTTGCCAGCGCCGCGCCCCCGACCAGCATTACGGCATTGATCCAGAACACGCCGAAGGCGCCCAGGACCGTGCCGATCGCGCCGAACACCAGCGGCCCGGACACGCGCGTGAAGTGATTGATGGTCTGGCGCATGCCCATGGCCTCGCCGGAGCGGCCGTCGGAGGCGTTGCTGAAGGACAGCGTCATGGTGATGGGCTGACCCACGTTCATGGCCAGGCCGAAAATGAAGCTGATGAGGCACAGCGCGTAGGCGTTCTCGAAGAAGGGAATGATGCAGTAGGTGACAGCGCCGATCATGAAGGCGTAGGTGAGTACGCCCTCCATGCCCAGCAGCGCGATCAGCCGCGGCAGCGCGATGCGCACCAGCAGCCCGGCACCTGAAAAGAGCCCCAGGATGATGCCGATCATCGAAGCCGACAGGCCGATGTCGTGGGTGTACACCGGCATGTAATAGAAAAACAGGTCCTGTCCGGCGAGCATGATGCTGCCGATGATCAGCACCCGGCGCACGCCCGGATCGCGCAGCAGTCCCAGCATGTTGTGGCTCGGCTGCGCTGCCTTGCCGGAACCGGCAGGCAGTCCGCCGCCGCGCAGCAGCAGCAGCAGCACGGCCACCAGGGCGCTGGTCGCGACCACCAGGCAGGTGTACTTGGCGCCGACGTGGTCTATGCTGAAACCGGCCAGGATCGGGCCGATGAACTGCGCCAGCGCGATGACGGTGGTTAGGTTGGCGAAGTTCTTCACGCGCTGCGCGGCGCTGCTCAGCAGACCCACTGCGTTCTGCAGCGACACGTTGAAAAAGGCGAAGGCCACGCCGTTCAACAACGCCGCGACGAACAGGGCGGTGATGCTGGGGAAGAAGAAGGGCACCATCGCCCCCAGCATGCCGCCCGCTATCCCGATGGTGAGCGGCCAGCGCGCGCCGAAGCGGTCGGTGAGCTTGCCTATCTGGTAGGCCATGAGCATGGGCGCCACCGAGAAGGTGCCGGCGAGCAAGCCTACGGTGAAGGGCTGCGCCCCAAGCTGCAACGCGTACAGGGCCAGCAGTATCCGTCCGGCGCGCACGCTGGTGACGGCGAACAGGGCCAGCGCGAACGGGAAATAGACCGACATCGAAGCGGCTATGCCGACTCCGGTTCTGTCACGCGGCCACGGCCTTACTTGCGCTCGAACTTCGGCGTGCGCTCGCGGTCGCCGGGATTGTCCCAGCCCTTGAAGTTCGGATTCCTTTTTTCGGCGAAGGCCTTGCGAGACTCGATGAGATCGGACTTGGCGCCCCAGTCCTTGATCTTGTTGGCGTGCGCTTCAATGTCCTCGGGAACGGTTCCGCGCAGGGCGCGCATCATGGCCAGGGTGTTGACGCGCGAGGCGGGCGGCAGCGACAGCAGGTGCCGCGCCATGTCCTTGGCCTCGGGGATGAGCTGCTCGGGATCGACCACACGGTTGATGTAGCCCATTTCGTACAGGCGCTCGGCGGTGAAGCGAAAGGCAAAGGCCATTTCCATGGCGAAGGCATGCGGGAAGTTGTTCCTCACGCCGTGGTTGTAGCCGCCCATCAGCCATCGCTTGGCCTCGGAGGACTCGAACACCGCGCCGCGCACGGCGACGCGCAGGTCGGCCAGTTCGGTGAGCATGAAGCCGCCGCCCATGGCGAAGCCGTTGATGGCGACGATCACCGGCTTGTCGAGCTTGCCGGCGCGGTAGGGGTCCTCCACGCGCGTGGGCTGGCGGCCCACGGTGCCGCGCTCAAGGGACTCCTTCATGTCCTCGCCCACGCAGAAGCCGCGGCCGGTGCCGGTGTAGATGGCCACTTCCAGATCCTTGCTGTCGCGGAATTCGCACCAGGCCTCGGCCAGGGCTTCGCGCAGTTCCGCGCCCAGGGCGTTCATGCGCTCCGGCCGGTTCATGCGCAGCACCATGATGCCGTCGTCGCGTTCGATCTCCAGTACGGCCATGTTTCCCCCTGTCTTGTCGGTTTGAATGTGGACTTATCATACCTGTTTGACGCAGCCGCCCCGCTGCCCCTACGGAGAGCTTCGCCATGGCTTCATTGTTCGCCTTCATCCACCATCTTGCCGCCTTTGTGCTGTTCGCCGCGCTGGTGGTGGAGTACATCCTGATCAAGGCCGAGCCCGGCCTTTTCCACGCGCGCAAGATCCTGCGCGCGGACATGATCTACGGCATTGCTTCGGTCATCCTGCTCGCGGCGGGACTGGTGCGTGTCTTCTACCTGGAAAAAGGCATTGATTACTATTTGCACAGCGCGCCTTTTCTCGCAAAGGCTGGGCTGTACCTCGCGGTGGGGTTGCTGTCCATCTATCCGACGGTGATCTTCCTGTCCTGGCGCGCGGAACTGAAGGCGGATCGGATGCCGGTTCTGGATGCGGTCACGTTGCGCCGCCTCAAGATCGTCATTCACGCCGAGATGACCGGGGTGGTGCTCATCATGCTGTGCGCGGCACTGATGGCGCGCGGCGTGGGCTTTTTCGGCTGATGCACACAGGCCGCCCCGCTTCCCAAAAATTGATGCACAATGCTGGGAAATCAGCGGGAACGGAATGCATCGTTCCCCAGAACAATCCTCTTGGAGGGGCAATCATGATGGGCTGGCCGGCCGTTCACGGCACTGCGTTCTTTCATTGCGGGACAGGGTCTGTCCCGCGTTCATTGCGGAGCAGTCGCACATGATTGAAGTCAATCAGCGTATCGATGTCCCGTCCACGCCGCAAGCGGTGTGGGAGATCCTGTCCGATCCGCATGCGGTGGTGGAATGCGTCAAGGGCGCTTCCCTGGGCGAGCGGCACGAGGACGGTTCCTACGACGCCGGCCTGCTGGTGAGCTTCGGCCCGGCACGCGTCACATTCAAGGCGCGCTTCAGCCTGGAGCTGGACCCGGCGACGATGTCGGGCAAGGTCAGCTCGCGCGGCAAGGACAATCAGGGCGGCACGCGCATCAAGGCGGACATGGCCTTCCGGGTGGAGCCCAGCGGCACGGGCTCCGCGGTGCTGATCGAGGCCAAGACCGAAGTGGGCGGGCGTCTTGCCTCCATCGTGGAAAGCGGCGCCAACCTCGTGGTCGGTCGCATGACCGCGGATTTCGCAAAACGGCTGGAGGCGCGCCTCAACGGTGCCCCCATCCCCAAGGACGATTAGCACATCAGTACGGAAGTACAGAAGTACAGAAGTACGGAAACGATTCATTCGGAAACTCTCAGCTTTACATCGATACGCAGTAATCACCAACAAGTTGAATCATTGATTGAGGAGGCAACATGAAGGTTTTTCAGAGACTGGCCCATGCATTCAAGGCCGAGGGAGTTAGCTCCACATTCGGCATGATGGGCGATGGCAACATGTATTGGCTGCACGAGATGCACAAGCTTGGCATCAAAGTGCACGAAGTTCGCCATGAGGGCGCGGGCCTGGGCATGGCCGACGGCTATGCGCGCACTTCGCACACCCCCGGCGTGGCCACCGCCACCTGCGGTCCGGGCACCACGCAGCTTGCCACCGCATTCGTCACCGCCGCGCGCGCCGAATCGCCGCTGGTGGCCTTCTGCGGCGAGCACCCGGTGAGCGACCCCGAGTACTCGCAGCGCTTCAACCCGTCGCTGTTCGCGGAAGCCTGCGAATCGGGCTTCGTGCGCATGCACAAGGGCGAGCAGGCCGACGAGGCGGTGCGCAAGGCCTTCTATTACGCCCGCTCCGAGAGCCGCCCCATCCTGCTCTCCGTCCCCATGGACCTGCAGCAGGAGGAGTGGGAGGACGACGAGCCCTACGAGCCTTCCAGCAATATGTTCACCCCGGGCATAGTGCATCCCGATCCCGCCGTCATTGCGCGCGCGGCCGAACTGATCGCCAAGGCCAAGAACCCGGTGATCATCATGGGACGCGGGGCGCAGTGGGCCGATGCCGGCGAAGCCTGTTTCAAGCTGGGCGAGCGCATCGGTGCGCTGATGGCCACCACGCTGTTGATGCGCACCTGGATGTCGGACAAGACCGACTACTACGCCGGCATCTCCGGCAACTACGCCTCCAAGGCCTCGATGAAGCTCTACCACGAGGCCGATGTCGTCATCGGCGTGGGCGCGAGCATGAACCGCTACACCCTGGAGAACGGCTATCTCTACCCCAATGCCAAGTTCATCCAGATCGATACCAAGCAGTTCGTCCTCATGTATGGCGCGAAGACCGCCGACATATTCGTGCATTCCGATGCCAAGGCCGGCGTCGAGGCGCTGGAGAAGGCGCTGGCGGCGAAGAACTTCAAGAACACCGGCTATCGCACCCCGGACGTGAAGGAGAAGCTGTCCAAGCGTACCGAGGACCCGACCGAGTTCCCCATCGATCCGGGCACGGTCGATCCGCGCAAGGCCGTCATGCTGCTCGACGAAACCATTCCGATCTCCGTCGGCGTTCTGGCGGGCAGCGGCATGGCCTCGGGGATTTCCAACATGACCATGCAGCGGCCCCGGCCGCTGGCGCAGTCGGGCCATTTCTTCGGCTGCATCGGCCAGATGCTGCCCGCGGCCATCGGCGCCATGGTGGCCACGGGCAACAAGCCGGCCATGCTGCTCGACGGTGATGCCAGCTTCATGATGCACCTGGCGGAGTTCGACACCGCCGTGCGTTACAAGATGCCGCTCTTGGTGGTGGTGATGAACAACGAGGCCCTGGGCGCCGAGTACTACAAGCTCGACGTGAAGAAGATGGACGTGATGACCTCGGTCATCCCCTGTCCGGACCTGGGCGCCGTGGCCACCGGCCTGGGCGGCAGCGGCAAGCTGGTGCGCACCCTCGATGAACTGCGTGCCGCGGCCAAGGACTGGGTTGCCAACCCCCGGCCCATGGTCATCGACTGCCGCATCTCGCGCACGGTGATGAGCATTCCGTATCGCCGCCTGCATTACGGCAAGGACGAGTAAGTCAAGCTGCTCGAACCGCTTCAGAAGCGCGCCGGACTCCGAAAGGGGCCGGCGCGTTTTTTTATTCGATGATCCGGCTTACAGCCGTTACGGCTGGACTTCGGGCTTGACATCAGCCGCTTTGATGACCTTGGTCCAACGATCCACTTCCCTGCGCGTGTATGCCATGGCATTTGCAGGGGTCGAATGGGTGACTTCGGTGCCCTCATTGGTCAGATGGGCCTGGATATCGGTTTCCTGCAAAGCCTTGCCGACTTCTGCATTCAGTCTGGACACGATTGCAGCAGGTGTCTTGGCGGGTGCGGAAAAGCCGTACCACACCCCCACTTCGTAATCGCGAACGCCCGACTCCACCATGGTGGGGACATCCGGCAGCAGGGGCGAGCGTTTCGGGTAGGCGATGGCCAGGGCCCTCAGGCGCTTGCTGCTCAATTCCGCGGCTGCTGCGGTGACGCTTTGAGTGGCGAATTGCAAGCGACCTGCGATCAGGTCGACGCGCATCGGGGCGCCTCCCTTGTAGGGCACATGAACCGCCGAAAGTCCGTGTGCCTGCAGGAACAGCAGTCCGCCCAGGTGATTGATGTTTCCTATGCCGGGAGAGCCGTAACTCAACTTGCCCGGATTGGCCTTCAAGTGGGCGATGAACTGGATGACGTTGGTTGCCGGCACATCGGGGTGCACGGTCAACAGGGTCGGTGAATATACCGCCGCCGATATCGGGACCAGGTCGTTCAGCAGGTCATATCCGGATGCCTCGCCCAGGGCGAAACTCAGGACGTGATTCACGCTGCTGGTGAGCAGGGTGTATCCATCCGGCTTGGAACGCACCACGAATTCCGCGCCGATGTTTCCATTCGCTCCGGCCTTGTTCTCCACGATCACGGGCGTTTTCATCTGCGTTGACAGCTTTGTCGCCATGCGTCTGCTGAACGTATCGGCGAATCCGCTGGGTGCCGTGGACACCACGATTCTGATCGTGCCTGACGGGTATGTTCCCTGGGCGAATGCGCTGGCCGCTGCGAATGCGGCGATCAGGCTCGAAATGGTACCGATGGTGCGCATGTGCATGTGATTGCTCTCAACTCTTAAATGGTCAGACCGGTTAAAATATTTGAACATCGGGGCAGGTCATTGTCAATGAACCGGCGGGCAATGGCATTCAGGTTCATCCTCGGCGCAGCGGCTGCTTTCCGGATCGACAGCAGCGCATGTCGCCGGTGGTTTGATCTGCTCTTTACCAAGCGGAGATCGGTTTGCTGTTATCGGGAAAAGTGGCGCTTGTCACCGGGGCTGCCGGAAGCATCGGCAGGGCCGCGGCCATGCTGTTCGCGCGCCACGGCGCGAGAGTGATCTGCACCGATATCGATGACGAGTCAGGCGCACGAGTCGTGGAGTCGATCCTTGCAGAAGGCTGCAGTGCGAGCTACCAGCACATGGATGTCAGAAGCCCTGAGGAAGTGAAAGCAGTGGTTGCTGCCTGCGCCGAAGACCCGGGCGTCATTCATGTCCTGTTCAACAATGTGGGTCGCTCGGCCAAGCACCCGTTCGAAACCACTCCCGAAGAGGTGTGGCATGAGATGCTGGAAGTGAATCTCTCGGGAGTGTTCATCACGTCGAAGCATGTCCTGCCGTTGATGAAGGCGGCGGGTGCCGGTTCCATCATCAATCATGCTTCGGTCGATGCCATGTTCGGGAATCCTTCGATTGCTGCTTATTCGGCGGCGAAAGGCGGGTTGATCCCGCTGACGCATGTCATGGCGCATGATCTGGGGAAGTACAACATCCGGGTGAATTGCATCTCCTCCGGCGGCATCGGTACCGAGCGAAACGCCAGGCAGGGCGACAAGCCGGTCAGCTATCAGTCCCGCACATCAGTGACGCCATTGCAGCGAAGAGGAAGGCCCGAGGAAGTGGCTTCCGCGGCCTTGTTCCTGGCCAGCGACATGGCCAGCTTCATCTCCGGGACCAATCTGACCGTCGATGGCGGCAGAACCGCCATCACCCACGGCACCTATCATGGTTACGACTAGCATGGTTACGACTGAGTGAATTCGGCGAAGAAGCGGCGGGATCAATAGAAAATCAAGGAGGATCACAGTGTACGGATGGCGAGCACGAGTCGGTTTGATCATCGCGCACAGCAACACCACCATGGAGCCGGAATTCAACCGGGTGGCGCCGGACGGGGTTTCCATTCATGCGGCAAGGGTGCCGGTGGGCGAGCGCTCCAGGGAGGGGTTTTCCGACAAGGATCCGCTTCTGGAGAGCGCGGTGAAGCTGCTGTCCGACATCAACGCCAGGGCGTTTGCCTATGCCTGCACCACGGTCAACATGATCGCCGGCCCCGACGGCGATGTCGCGCAGGCGAAGAAGATCATCGAACTGACCGGGAGGCCGGGCATACCGACATCGCTGGCATTGGTCGAGGCGCTGACGGCCATCAAGGCCAAGCGCATCGTTCTGGCAACGCCGCTGCCGCCCGATCTGAATCAGACCGTGGGCGACTACTGGAAGGATGCCGGATTCGACGTGCTGCGCATCGGCGGGATGAATCTTGGCGGGGCGCGCAGGGCGGCAGAACCGCTTTCGTCTGTGCCTATCTCCGCCGTGGGTATCCAGACACCGGAAGTGGTGTACAACCTGGCGCGGTCGGTCTACGAAAAAGGCGCTGATGCCATTGTTTTGATCAACGCCAACTTCACAAGCATCGACGTGGCCTCGAAGATCGAGTCCGACTTCGGCATTCCGTTCCTGTCATCGGGGATCGCCACCATGTGGGCGACGCTGCAGGCGGCCGGTGTCAGGCAGTCCATCGACGGATTCGGAAGTGTGCTGAAGGACCAGCCGCTGCTGCCCTGGTATCGGCTGCCCCGCGCCTGATCCCCACGCCTGATCCTCACGCCTGAATAAGCCACAAGAGAGTCTTCCTCCAACAACTGCGAGTCAACGGTATGGATCTTGGTATAGCGGGAAAGGTGGCCCTGGTGACGGGGTCGAGTTCTGGTTTGGGCAAGGCCATCGCCTACGGGCTGGCGGCGGAGGGCGCGCACGTCGTCCTGTTCGCACGCTCCGCGGACAAGCTGCAGGAGATCGCCGCCGATATCCAGAAGAGGCATGGCGTGCGGGCCACGGCAGTTCCGGGAAATCTGCGCTCGGTGGCCGATATCGATCGCCTGGTCGGGGTCCTCAAGAGCACCGCCCAGTTGCCCGACATTTTTGTCCTCAACACCGGGCGCCCGCCGCTGGCCCTGCGCGAAGTGCTGGAGGAAAACGAGCCGCAGCGCTGGCAGGACGCCTACGAAACGCAACTGCTTGGCGCCGTTTCCGTCACCGAGAGGATCGTGCCGCTGATGATCCCCAAGGGCTGGGGCCGGGTGATCGCCATCACCTCGGCCTCGGTGAAGCAGCCCACTCCGCGCAAGGGCCTGTCGACGATTTTCCGTGTCGGAGTCACCGCCTACATGAAGCATCTGTCCCATGAGATCGCCGCCACCGGCGTCACGGTCAACTCGGTCTGCCCGGCCAATATCAACACCCCGACCTTCAGAACCGATTTCGAGCTGCAGGCGCGCAAGACCCGCGTGCCCATGGGACGGCTGGCCTCTCCCGAGGAGTTCGCCTCGGCGGTGTGCTATTTCGCCTCCGAAGGCGCGGGCTTCATCACCGGGCAGAGCCTGGTGGTCGACGGCGGCATGAACGCCACACTCTTCTGATCCGCGGAGTGCCTGAATCATGAACAGCTCATCTTACGATGTCATTGTTGTGGGGGCCGGAAATGCAGCGCTGTGCGCGGCCCTGTCGGCGCAGGAGCAAGGTGCAAAGGTGCTGGTGCTCGAGCGCGCCCCGCTGGAGCAGCGTGGCGGCAACAGCGCCTATTCCGGCGGCGGCATGCGCATCGTGCACAAGGGTGTCGAGGACATCAGGAAGTTCGTCCCCGATCTCAGCGAAGAAGACATCGCCATCACCGATTTCGGCGAGTACAGCGCGGGGCAGTTCTACGACGACCTGGGCCGAGTCACCGAATACCGCATCGACCCCGATCTGGCCGAAGTGATCGTCACCCGCAGCACTGAAACGGTGGAATGGATACGGCAGAAGGGTGTGCGATTCGCGCCCATGTACGGCAACAAGACCTTCAAGCACGAGGGACGCTTCAAGTTTTCCACGGGCTCGGTGATCGCGGTGGTGGGCGGCGGCTACGCCCTTATCCAGGCAGAACTGAAGGCCGCGGAGAAGGCCGGGATAGACATCCGCTACAACGCCAGGGCGACTTCACTGATCCAGGACGCTTCGGGCATTGCCGGCGTCCGCGCCACCATCGCCGGGCGGGAGGAAGAGATTGCGGCGCGCGCGGTGGTGCTGGCCTGCGGCGGCTTCGAAGCGAACAAGGAGTGGCGCACCCGTTACCTCGGCCCCGGCTGGGACCTGGTGAAGGTGCGCGGCACCCGCTACAACACCGGCGATGGCATCCAGATGGCGCTGGATGCCGGGGCGCAGCCTCACGGTCACTGGTCCGGCTGCAATGCCTGCGAATGGGACATCAATGCGCCGGAGTATGGCGACATCAGCATCGGCGATGCCTACAGCAAGCACAGCTACTACATGGGCATCATGGTCAATGCCAGGGGAGAACGTTTTCTCGACGAAGGCGCCGATGTGGGCAACTCCACCTACGCCAAGTACGGCCGCATCATCCTCGAGCAGCCCGGGCAGTTCGCCTGGCAGATTTTCGATTCCAAGGTGCTGCACCTGCTGCGCAGTTCCTACCGCATCAAGAAGGTCACCAAGGTCACGGCCAACACACTTGAAGAACTGGTTCGCAAGCTCGAAGGCGTCAATGCGGAACAGACGCTGAGGACCATCGAGGCCTACAACGCGGCGGTGAAACGCGATGTCCCTTTCAATCCCAACGAAAAGGACGGACGCGGCACCATCGGGCTGGATATTCCGAAGTCCAACTGGGCCAATGTCATCGATACGCCGCCGTTCGAGGCCTACGGCGTGACCTGCGGGATCACCTTTACCTTTGGCGGGCCCAAGATCTCGCCCAGGGCCGAGGTTGTGGACATCGAGGAAAGGCCCATTCCCGGCCTCTATGCCGCCGGCGAGATCGTGGGCGGCATTTTCTACTTCAACATCCCCGGCGGCTGCGGTCTGGTCAATGGCGCGGTGTTTGGAAAGGTGGCCGGGGAGAGCGCGGCCAGGCATGCGCGCGGGGCGCGGTAGGTCGGAAACGGCATAAGGGGAGAGCAATGCGATTCAAGGCGATCAGCGAAGAAGAGATGACCCCCGCCCAGCTCGCGGTCTACGAGGAAATCTGCGCCGGCCCGCGGGGTAAGCGGGGGCCGCCGGGCGTGCGTTCCACCGACATCCTGACGCGCTGCCCGGAGCTGGGGCTGCACGCGCAAAGAGTAGGGGAGTACCTGCGCTTTCGCAGCACCCTGCCCCAGCGCGTCATGGAACTGGCCATCCTCACCGCGGCCCGTCAGTGGTCGGCCGGGTTCGAGTGGCATGCGCACTACCCAATCGCGGTGAAAGCCGGATTGAGCCAGTCAGCCATCGACGACATCGGCAACGGCCGTGAGCCGCGCGACCTGAAAGAGGACGAAGCCGCCGCCTATCGGTTCTCTGTTGAAATTCATCGCGACAGGCAGGTCAGCGACGAGACGTTTCAGGCGGTATGGAAACACTTCGGCGAGACCGGCGTGGTCGATCTGATGGGGGCGGCCGGTTACTACACCCTGATTTCACTGGTGCTGAAGGTCAATCAGACGCCGGTTCCCGAGGATAGTCCGTACAAGCTGCCGGAGCTGGGATGAGGATGATCATAATTACTGTATTGATGTCCTTATGAAAAGAACAACAATTAAAATTTGATCATAATCAAGGTTATCCAGGGATCTCCGCTTCCACTAACTGCGCTAGCAGTACAAGCGACTCCTGCCAGCCCAGGTAGCACGCTTCCACTGGAATGACCTCGGGTATGCCTTCCTGCACCACGCTCAGCTCGGTGCCGCAGAAGACTTTTTTCAGGGACACAGTCACGCGCATCTCACCCGGCAGGTTGGGGTCGTCGAACTTGTCCGTGTGGCAGATGCGCTCCGGGGGCGCGCGCAGCACGCGGTGCAGTCGGACTGTACCTGTGGTCATGATAATTTTCTTTTCAATCAAGCAGCCAGCTTCTGTACCCGGATCTTCACCTGACGCAGTTGCCACAAGTCATATGCAGCCTGATGCGCAAGCCAGCTTTCTGGTGACGTGCCGAAGGCCCGTCCCAGGCGCACTGCCATTTCGGGAGTGAGTGCGCCGCGGCCATTGACGATTTTCGACAGCGTCTTCCTGCTTACTCCCAAAGCCTGGGCGGCGTCGGTAATGCTGATGCCCATGGGATCCAGCCACAGACCGTGGAGAATCTCGCCGGGATGGGGTGGGTTGTGCATTTGCATGAAAGCCTCTCAATGGTAGTCCTCGTAGTTGACAATCTCGGCATCGCCATCCATCAAGCGGAAAGTGACGCGCCAATTTGCTTGAACTGTCACTGACCAGGTGCCCTTTCTCGATCCCTTGAGTTCATGAAGATTCAGAGTCGGTATGTCCATGTCCTCAAGGGTCTTCGCCTTGTCAAGCTGCGCGAGGATCAAGCGGAGCTTTTTGGCGTGAATCGCCTGAACCCCGCCAGTGGTTCCGGAAAGGAAAAATTTCTCCAGTCCCTTGTGTGCGAAGGATTTAATCACGAAAGAAGTGTAACCTTTAAAGTTACGAACAGCAACCTATAGGGTTACGTGTATTCAAGGTGGTTGGCGCGATTCGACGCGGTGTTCCGTGGGATAATCCCCCGCCTCAATGAGCACCCCAAAACCCACCACCACCCCCGACCCCGCCTCCACCACACAGCGGGTCTCAAGCAAGCAGTTCCTGCACCTGTTCACCGCCGTGATGCTGCCCATGTTCCTGGCAGCCGCGGACCAGACGTTGCTGGCGACCGCGACACCGGTGATCGCCGCGGAGTTCGGCCAGTTGCACGATACGTCCTGGCTGGCGACGGCTTATCTGCTGACGCAGGCGGCGATGATCCCGGTGTACGGCCGCCTGGGCGACCGTTATGGCCGGCGCGAGATGTTGTTCGTGGCGCTGGGCATCTACGTGCTGGGCGGGATCACCTGCGCTTCGGCGCAGAGCATGGGCTGGCTGATTGCCGGCCGGGTGTTGCAGGGGCTGGGCGGCGGCGGTCTGATGAACATGTCCCAGGCGATGATTGCGGAGCTGGTGCCGCCGCAGGAGCGGGTGCGCTTCCAGGGCTACTTCGCCATTGTCTTCACCATGGCCAATGTGGTCGGTCCCATCATCGGCGGTTACACCGTGGCGCACACCAGCTGGCGCTGGCTGTTCGCGGTGCAGGTGCCGCTGGCCCTGTTTGCCGGCTGGCGTTTGTCCAAGCTGCCGCGCGGCCGTGCTCATCCCGATGCGCCGGGCCTGGCCGATGTCGGCGGTCTGGTGCTGTTCATCGTCGCGATCACGCTGCTCCTGTTCGGCCTGTCCTCGGGCGGCCATCGCTTCGACTGGCTGTCGTTCTGGACGGTGCTGCTGTTCGGCGGGGCCGCCATCGTGTGGACGGCGCTGCTGCTGCACGAGCGGCGCCTGGCCGCGCCGTTCTTTCCGCTGGAGCTGCTGCGCATGCGCGCCATCAGCGTGCTGGTGGCGACCATCGTTTGCAATTCCGCCTGCCGCTTCGCCATCATTTTTTATCTGCCCATCTATTTTCAGGTGGGCCTGAGAATGGACGCGGGCCAGTCCGGGCTGATGCTGGTGCCCATCATGATCGGCCTGCTGGCGGGTCAGCAGGCCTCGACGCACATCGGCATTCGCACTGGCCGGCTCAACCTCATGCCGGCCATAGGCATGGCGATCGCTGCAGCAGGACTGTTGGGACTGGCGCTGGCACCGCCGCACAAGGTGCTGCTCATCACGCTGGGGTGCGTGGTCGGGCTGGGCCTGGGGCCGACGTTTCCCTGTGCCCAGTTGATCATGCAGAACGTCGCCGGCCACGCGCGCCTCGGAACGGTGACGGCCCTGACGCTGCTGTGTCGCACCGCCGGCGGTGCCATGGGCGCGGCGGCGGCCGGGGCCATCATCTACGGCCTGCTGCCCGACATGAGCCTGCGCGAGCTGCTGGTTGCCAGCGATACGCCGGCCGGCGAGGAAGTCCTGCGCGCCTTCCATGTGCAGTTCGCTTTTCTTGCAGTGGTCGCCGGGCTGGCGGCGGTGCATGCGCGCAAGGTGCCCAGAATAAAGCTTTGATCTGTCCCGGATCTCCACTCCGCCTGGTCGTTTGAAATTGCGTCGTTGCCAATGTACTCAGGTACTCAGCTCAACGTCCGGATGCGATGCGCTTCGCTGTCGGCCACGTACAGCACGCCTCGCGCATCGGCGAACAGCCCGTGCGGCCGCGCCAGCTCGCATCGCAGCGGATCGGGTTCCGGCCCGTCGCCCTTGCCGCCGGTGCCGAGTGCGGTGCGGATAGTGCCTTCCTCCAGGTCGATCTCGCGGATGACGTGATTCTCGGTGTCGGCCACGAAAAGCGATCCGCCATGCCACGCCAGGCCCTTGGGACCGGCCAGCGCGGCCGCGCGCGCCGGGCCGCCGTCGCCCCTGTAGCCCTTCTCTCCGGTGCCGGCCAGGCGATGCAGCGTTTGTGATCCGGCGTCGATGCGGTAGATGGCGTTGCCCTCACGCAGGGCGAGGTACAGGTTGCCGGCCGCATCGAACACCATGGTCCTGGGACCGTTCAGCGGCGTGCCTTCAACTGACGCCCGATCCGGAGCGGGCTGCCGCTCGCCGGTTCCGCCGAAGGTGTCGATGATTGCGGTAGCGAACTCGACGCGGCGGATGCGATGGTTGCCGATGTCGCAGATGAGCAGGAACCTCTGCTGCGGATCGACTGCGATGCTGTGCGGCTGCTGCAACTGTGCGGCGGCGGCCGGGCCGCCGTCGCCCGAGTATCCCGCGGTGCCCGTGCCGGCAAAGGTGGAGATGACCCCGGTTCCCGCATCCACCTTGCGGATCACGTGGCTGTCGCGCTCGGCGATGTACAGATGGCCGTGGGCGTCGAACTGGATCTCGTGCGGCATGTTCAGCTCGGCCGCGGTGGCCGGGCCGCCATCGCCGGAATATCCCTTGTTTCCGCTGCCGGCCACGACGGTCACGCCGCGCGTGGCCGGATCGAATCGCCGGATGCGCTGATTGCCCAGGTCGCAGAAGTACAGGGCCGCATCCGGCCCGATGACCACGCCGAACGGATTGTTGATCTGCTGCTCCGAACAGCCGGCTTCACCCGTGCCGAGGAGCGTGGAAACGTTGGTTCTGGCGGTCATCGCGTTCGTCGACTGGTTTGGCCTGAAGGAAATCCTGAGCAATTTTAGTGATCGCGCCGGGCATGCTTCCCGATCAGGGTGATTGTGCCGGAGTGTGTCGCAATCCGCATTTGAAAGTATGATGCCGTTCCGATCAGGCAGTCTGCCGCTTCACGGCCGGTGTTCGCAGTCCGCAATTTCTTCGATGCCCATGACAAGGAGGAGTGCGATGTCAAGAATATTCCTGAATGTGACGTGCTTGCTGGTCCTGGCATTGCCCTTCGGCGCGGCAGCCCAGGCGCCGGGCGGCAAGTATCCGCTGAAGCCGGTCACCATGGTGGTTCCTTTCGCCGCCGGCAGCGCCACCGACAACGAGGCGCGCATTTGCACGCCCAAGCTCACCGAGGTCTTCGGCCAGCCGTTCCTGATCGACTTGAAGCCGGGCGCCGGCAACCGCGTGGCCACCGAGTTCGTGATGAAGGCGGCGCCCGACGGGCATGTCCTGATGTTCACCGCCTCCACGCACGCGGTGGTACCGGTTACCTTTCCGGACCTGCCATACGACATATACAAGGTGCTCGCGCCGGTGTCGCTGCTGACCAAGCGCTATGCCTTGATTGCAGTGCACCCTTCAGTGCCGGTGAGCAACATGGCCGAATACATTGCCTACACCAAGGCCAACCCCGGGAAGATCAACATCGTCGATGCCGGCGCGGGCGGCTCCCAGCATCTCACCGCGCTATGGCTGAACGCGGCTACCGGAACTCAGACGACTTCAGTGCATTACAAGAGCGCCAACGCCGGCATCCTGGATGTGCTCGCCGGGCGGGCGCAGATGCACATTGGCACGCGCCGTTCGCTGCAGCCGCTTGTCAATTCGGGCAAGTTGCGCGCCGTCGCCCAGGCCTCGCTGGTGCGCCATCCCGACCTGCCCGATCTGCCCACGGCCAGCGAGACCGTGCCCGGATGGGAATACCCGAGCTGGCTGGGCGTGCTGGCGCCGGGCGCCACGCCACTGGCGCTGCGCACCCGCCTGGCCTCCGAGTTCAACAGGATCGTCAAGCTGCCCGATGTGGTCAAGCAGCTCGGCGACGATGTGCTGCCCATCGGCGGCACGCCGCAGGAGTTCGAGCGCATGTACCTCCAGGAGAGCGCGCTGTGGAAAAAGATCGTCAAGGAAGCGAACGTTAAATTCGACTAGCCCAGCGCCGCCTGCAACATCGGCGTCACCGGGAATTGGTCAGGCCATCGTCCCGACCTTGGCCGCCACCTCGAACTTCATCTCGGTCAGTTCCTTGATGTCCTCGGCGGTGAACCCCGGCGCCGTCTCTTTCAGCACGAAGTTTTTCCCGTTCCAGTGGAAGAGGGCGAGGTCGGTGACGATCCAGGTCACGCAGCCCTGGCCGGTGAAGGGCAGCGAGCAGCGGTGGCGCAGCTTTTGCCGGCCCTTGCTGTCGTGGTGCTCCAGCACGGCGATGATGTCCGAGCCGCCCGCCACCAGGTCCATGGCGCCGCCCACGCCGCCGATCTTGGGATTGAGCGGCACGGCCGTGCTCCAATTGGCAATGCTGGCCTGCTCGTCCACTTCATATGCGCCCAGCACCACGGCATCGAGATGGCCGCCGCGCGCCATCTCGAAGGAGGTGACGCTGTCGAAGAAGGAGGCGCCTTTCTCGGTGGCGACGTAGGCGCCGCCGGCGTTGTACACGCGCGGATCAATGGCCTCGCCGGTGACGATCTCGCCGTAGCCGAGGAAGCCGTTCTCGGCGTGCAGCAGCACGTCGCGGCCCTTGAGGTAGTTCGAGACGTATTCGGGCAGGCCCGAGCCCAGGTTGACGTAGCTGCCGCTCTTGATGAGGCCGGCGGCGCGCCGGGCGATGCCCTCGCGGGTGAGCGCCGGTTTGCCCTTGTAGCTGCGCGCCTCGGCACCGCTGCGGCGGAACACCTCCTTCTGCACCACCACCGCTGAGCGGGTGTTCTTCACCACGCGCGCCACGAAGATGCCCGGCAGGTGCACCTGGTCCGGGGGCAGTTCGCCCGTCTCGACGATTTCGTCCACTTCGGCGATGGTCACTTTCGCGCACTTGCCCAGGGCGAAATTGAAATTGCGCGTGTTGCCCTGGAACTGCAGGTTGCCGGCGCGGTCGGCGCGCAGCGCCCGAATGAAGGCGAAGTCGGCGGTGATGGCGCGCTCGAGCACGTAGGGGCGGCCGTCGAAATAGCGCAGGTCCTTGCCCTCGGCCAGCGCGGTGTCGGCGCCCGAGGGCGAGTAGAAGGCCGGGATGCCGGCGGCGCCGGCACGGCAGCGCTCCACCACGATGCCCTGCGGCACCACCTCGGCTTCCAACTGGCCGGCAGCGATGAGTTCCTCGGAGCGGGTCTTCACGCCCACCTTCATGGTGAAGGAGGCGATGATCTTCTTCACCTGGCCGTTCATGATCAGCGATTGCGCGCCGAATTCGGTGGGGCCGCCCACTGCGGTGGCGACCACCGTGAGCTGTTTCGCACCCTGCGCCTGCAGCGCCTTCACCAGATCGACCGGCCAGTTGAACTGCGGGCCGAAGCCGCCGATGCACAGCGTGGCTCCGTCGAAAAAATCCTTCACGGCCTCGGCGGCCGAGGCGACGACTTTGTCCATCTGAAACTCTCCTCCTGCTGTATTGTCTTGTGGACTACCGGTAAAGAACGTCAGGGCCTTCGCTGCCCACGGTGCGCTCGTAGATGCCGTCCTCGGCCTTGCGATAGGCTGTGAACCCTGACTCCTTGATCCTCTGGTCGTTCACGGCAAATTTGCCGCCCAGGGCGACGCGGCTGATCTGGCGCTCGCAGGGCTGGGCGCAGGTCGGGCACTGGGTGAGCTTGTCCTCGGACAGCTTCTGAACCACTTCGAAGCGTCCATTACACTGTTTGCACTGCCCGGATGTGGGTGCGTATTCGTAGAGAGGCATGATGAGGCTGACACGAAAATGGGCGAACGAGGAGCATTGTAGCCTGAGTGCGAGATGCGTCCGAACGGGCGCGTTCGCCGTGCTGCTGGGCATGCAGTGCGCCAGCGCCCACGCTGCACAGTCGCTGGTGCAGGAGCAGTTCGTCGCCGCGCTTAACGCGCAGCGCGCCCGAGGCTGCGAAGGCAGGCCCGGCGAGGCCATTCCCCTGGATGGAGAAGAGCGCCTGCATCGCGCTGCTGAACTGTCGCCTCCAGCCAAGGGCAACAGCCTGGAGGTGCTGGCCGGTTACCGCGCGGTGCGCTGGTCGGTGATACGCATACAGGGAATATCGGACTTGCACCTGGTACCCGCGGCCGTGGCCAAGGTGTCCTGCGGCCGTCTGCTCGAAAGGGATTTCACCTCCGTGGGCTTTCATCATGCGGGCCGGCAGATCACCATTGTCTTTGCCGTGCCCTTCGTTCCTCCGGCAGCGGGGACGCAGGCCGCCGTCGCCGAGCGCGTGCTGCAACTGGTGAACGAGGCGCGCAGCCAGCCAAGGCGCTGCGGCGAGCAGGACATGCCCGCGGCCCCGCCGCTGCGCTACAGCACCGTTCTGGCCGGTGTTGCCCAGGCCTTTTCCGATGATATGGCGCAGCACAGCTACATGGCTCATCGCGGCCGTGACGGCAGCATGGTCAATGATCGGGTCAATCGCGCCGGCTACCGCTGGCGCAGCCTGGCGGAGAACCTGGCCTCCGGGCAGGCCACTCCCGAGAAGGCGGTGGAGGGCTGGCTGAACAGCCCCGGTCACTGCACCTCGCTCATGGACGCGCGATATCGGGAGACGGGCGTGGCCTATGCGTACGGCGAGGCCAGCCAAAACGGGATGTACTGGACGCAGGTGTTCGCCTTGCCGCGCTGATCTTCGCCGGGAGTTTTGTTCCCGGCGATTATGATCATTTTACAATAATGATCGTCTACAGAATTACATGAACTGAAGTAATGTAATCAGCCTATCGGTCCAGCCTATCGGTCAGGCTAGCTCTTCGCGTACTTCCCCGTGAGTTGCTGGAACGGCCCGGTCAGGCCCTTCTGCTCGCGCTCAAGTCGCGTCTCGCGCGCCCAGGTGCGCTTGAGATCATCCCTGCAGCTGAAGGTCAGGTGCCCAAGCCCATCCACCTCCAGCTCGATCTTGTCCCCGTCCTGGAAGCTGGACAGGCCGCGATGGTTGGTGCCCATGGCGAGGATGTCGCCTGGGTTGAGCGTGTGTATGGACGAGACCCATGCGATGCACTTGGGAATGTTGTGCGCCATGTCGCTGGTGTTGTAGTTCTGGGTGAGCTGGCCATTGCGCCACAGCCTGATCTGCAGCTTGTGCGGGTCGGGGATCTCGTCGGCGGTCACCAGATAGGGCCCGATGGGGGCGAAGGTGTCGCGTGACTTCATCTGGAAGAACACATTGCCCGGGGGCGGCAGGCCGCGCGCCGAGCCGTCGATGAAGTTGATGTAGCCGAACACATGCTTCATGGCGTCTTCAGGCTTCACGTTGGTGGCCTTCTTGCCGATGATCACGGCGATCTCGGCCTCGCCCTCGAAGGCGCCGGCGGGCACATCGGGCAGCACCATGGTGTCGCCATTGCCGATGATGGCGCCGGGGGACTTGTGAAAGGCGTTGATGGGGGAGGGCTCCTTCTTGGTGCCATCCTCCATGTAGTTCACCGCCATGCAGTCGATGTTGGTGGGGCGCGGCAGCGGCGGACGGATGCGCACGCTGGAGACGGGCACGCCCGAGCCTGCGGCCACGGCGGCTTCCAGCGGCTTTCTGAATTCATCGAAGCGCGCGATCAGCCCGTTGATCAGATCGTGCGGTCCCAGTTGCGGGATGCCCTTGACCACGGAGGACACGTCCACCACCGTGTCGCCTTTGAGCACACCCAGTTTGAAGTCATCGAAGAACAGGATTTTCATATTGTTTCCTTGTTTTATTTGGTGTTGAACAGGTTGCGTGCCCAGTGTTTTACCATCTCCACGCGAAGTCGAATTCTCTCACTCCTCCAGTTTGATGCGCCCATCAGCCACCACTTTGCGCCAGCGGGCGGATTCAGCAGTCACAAAGCTCGTAAATTCCTGCCTCGAGCTGCCGACCATGATGGTGAGGTCGCTCTCCAGCTTTTCAGCCAGGCCCGGACCCTTGGCCACTTTAACCAGATCGGCATTGATGCGGTCGAGCGTTGCACCAGGAGTTTTGGCCGACATAGCGAAGCCTAGGAACGGGGCGTACTCCCAACTTGCCTTGATGGATTCTGAAATCGTCGGCATATCCGGCAGTGTTGGATGCCGCTGCAATGAGGTCACGCCCAGCGATTTTATTTTCCCCGCTTTCAACAACGGCATATAGCTACTTGCACTGCCCATCGTCACGTCCACTTCACCGGACATGAGCGCGGCGAACACAGAAGTTCCACCCTTGTAGTGAACGAATGTTGCAGTGGTGCTTGTCAGTTGATGCAGCAGTTGCATGGACAAATGCGCAGAACCGGCCTGGCCCGCGGTCCCGAAATTAATCTTGCCCGGATTTGCCTTTGCGTAAGCGATGTATTCGCCCCCGGTGTTGAATGGGACCTTCGGATTGGCGGCCAACATGACCGCGCGCTTGCTCATCATGGACAGGTAAGCGAGGTCTTTGATGGGATCAAAGCGGAGATTGTCATAAACCAGCGGAGCAATGGTGAGCGCAGGAGTTGCGACCAGCAGGGTGCATCCGTCGGGAGCGGCGTTGACCACCAGGCCGGTGCCTATCATGGTGCCTGCACCCGGCTTGTAGTCGATGACAACGGTCTTGCCCGTATTCTCCCGAAGTTTCTGCCCATAGAGCAGAGCTTCCAGGGAGGTGACTCCGCCTGGCAAAAATGGATTGACGATGGTGACGGATTTGCAGGGCCAGCTATCCACCTGAGCGATGGCGGTTCCGGGGCTGGAAAGATAAATTGCAAGTGCCAGAGCAGTCGGGAAAGTAAGACCGGAATGTCGCATGCGATTATTCCTTATTCAGTTAGTACGACTTGTAATCACACATGTTGATGCCCGTCGCCTGACACGACTTGAATTGTGTGGCCAAGGTTGCGACGCCAGGGATTTATTCCTCTCCCAGTTTGATGTTTGCATCAGCCACCACTTTGCGCCAGCGCGCGGCCTCAGCAGTCACAAAGCTCGTAAATTCCTGCCTTGAGCTGCCGACCATGATGATCAGGTCACCCTCCAGCTTTTCAGCCAGGCTGGGAACCTTGGAAACTTTGACCAGTTCGGCATTGATGCGTTCGAGCGTTGCAACAGGAGTCTTGGCCGACGTGGCGAATCCGAGGAACGGGGCGTACTCCCAACTTGCCTTGATGGATTCGGAGATGGTCGGCATATCGGGCAATACTGGATGCCGCTGCAACGAGGTCAAGCCCAGCGATTTGATTTTCCCCGCTTTGAATAACGGCATAAAGGAAGCAGCGCTGCCCATGGTCACGTCGACTTCCCTGGACATAAGGGCGGTGAACAGCGTGCTGCCACCCTTGTAGTGCACGAATGTCGCAGTGGTGCCTGTGATTTGATGCAGAGGCTGCATGGACAGGTGCGCAGAGCCGGCCTGGCCTGAAGTCCCGAAATTGATCTTGCCCGGATTTGCCTTTGCGTAGGCGATGTATTCGGCCCCGGTGTTGAAGGGCGTCTTCGGGTTGGCGGCCAGCATGGTGGCGCGCTTGCTCATCATGGACAGATAAGCGAGATCCTTGATGGGATCAAAGCGGAGATTGTCGTAAACGAGTGGAGCGATGGTGAGTGCCGGAGTCGCGACCAGCAGCGTGCATCCGTCGGGAGCGGCATTGACCACGTAACCCGTGCCCAGCATCGTGCCGGCGCCTGGCTTGAAGTCCTGGACAACGGTCTTGCCGGTGTTCTCCTGGAGTTTCAACCCATAGAGCCGCGATTCTATGGTTGTCCCCCCTCCAGGCAAAAATGCATTGATCATGGTGACGGACTTGCAGGGCCAGTTGTCTACCTGAGCGATGGCGGTTCCGGGGCCGGAAAGATAAATGGCAAGTGCCAGAGCCGCCTGGGAAGTAAGACCGGTGGGTCGCATGCGATTGCTCCTTTTTAGTTGAGAGGTGGTGTTTCTCCAATGCCTGCGAATCGGCATTCCTCTGATTGTTCACAGTAGGCTCTAAGTGCCACTCGGCCCCAATCAGCACTCGTTTCTATGATAATCGAAAAATAAAAAAATAATCGAAAATACGGTAATAATCGAAAATACGATAAAGTATCGATATTCACTAAAAGGAGAAGAGCATGCTGGGTGAAATTCGGCAGTATCAGATCAACAAGGGAATGGTAGACAGCTACCTGGAGGTATGGAACAAGCAGATCTTTCCGAACCACAAGCAGTACGGCATCAAGATCATTGGTGCGTGGCTGGATCGGAGTCAAAATCAGCTCACCTGGATTCGTGTCTTCGACAATGCCGAAGACCGGCGCGTGAAGCTGCTGGAGGCCTATAACCACTCACCGGAGCGCACAGCCGTAGTGCCCGTGGCGAGTTTTCACATGTCCCACTCGTACGTGCGAGTTTGCGATGGAGACTTCTTTCAACCATCGGAAACCCCCGATCCTTCGGTATTGCAGACAAAGGCAGCCGATGCAGGCAGAGCAGCCGCAGCGGCAAGGAAGGCCGCAGGCGTGAAGCACGAGCGAATTCCCGTGCTTGGAATGGGCCTGAATCCGGGCAGGATCGGCGAGATTCGCCAGTACTCTCTGAATCGGGGACCGACACCCGATGGTCGCTCCATGACGGACAGCTACCGGGACGTGTGGAACAAGCAGATCTTCCCCAACCACAAGCTGTACGGCATCAAGATCATCGGCGCCTGGTATGACAGCGACCGGAATCAGCTCGTCTGGATCCGCGTCTTCGCGAGCGAAGAGGAAAGGCGCGTGAAACTTGTGGAGGCCTATGAACACTCGCCCGAGCGCGATGCCGTGGTGCCCGTGGCGGGTTACCACATGGCCTCTTCCTTCATCCGATTGGGTGATGCGGAAGTCTTTCGTCCGCAGGACACGCCGGACCCGTCCGTTCTTGCGACCCCTATTGCTGACGAAGGCAGGAAGTGGGCCGCCACCCGGGGACCGCGAGCGCCGCATTGATTGGTTCGGCCGCATTGCCCCAGGTGCACGACTGCGGTGGGGCATTGCGGCCGAAAGAGCGCAGTCAGCCCGCAGTCAGCCCGCAGTCAGCCCGCAGTCAGCCCGCACTCAGCCAATAGCGAACGGAGCAGTTTATGCAGAATATTGACGTCCATACTCACGTCGTTCCCGAGAATTTTCCCGCTTATGTTGGGACCGGGAAGGATGTTCCCTGGCCATCCATGGCGCCAGCCCATGCGTGCCATGCCCACGTAGTCATTAAGGGGAAAAACTATCGGACGGTGAATCAGAGCTGTTGGCACGTTGATGACCGTTTGCGTGATATGGAACGCCAGACCGTGGGCGTGCAATGTCTGTCTCCAATGCCGGAACTGCTGTCCTACTGGCTGCCGGCTAAAGATGCGCAGGTATTGCTACGTTACGTCAATGACACTATCGCCTCTATGGTGGCTCGCCATCCGAAACGTTTTCGCGGGCTGGGTGCTGTTCCATTGCAGGATATGGACCTGGCGATACGCGAGCTCGAGTACATTATGGATACATTGAAGTTCGACGGAGTGGAGTTGGCCAGCCACATCGACGGCACTACCCTTGGCGATCCGCGCTTCGAGCCATTTTTCGCCGCGGCGGAGCGTATGAACGCTGCCATATTTGTCCATGCATTGAGACCGGCAGGCCGTGACCGACTTGCCGGTCCGGTATCCGAGCAGGTAGTTTGCTTTCCAGGCGAAATTGGTCTGGCAGTCGCCTCCATGATCACCGGTGGAATAGCTGAGCGCCATCCGAAGCTGAGGATCGCCTTCAGTCATGGTGGTGGCGTAGCTCCCATGTTGATGGGGCGGCTGGACCGTGCCTGGACTACCAACGCCAAGCTGAAAGAAGCCTTGCCTGAGAGGCCCAGCGCCTATTCGAAGCGTTTCTACTACGACAGCATCGTGTTTACGCCGGCCAGCCTTAACTACATTCTGAACGTCTTTGGCGAATCTCAAGTATTGATTGGCAGCGACTATCCTTTTGTTGGCGCGGGCGACCCTGATCCCGTGGCCTTCCTGCGCTCGTGCGGCCTGGATGACAGGGTTCTGGAAGGAGTTCTAAGCGGCAATGCCGCGCGCTTCCTTGGGATTTAGGTTTTCTCGCTTCGAATCAAAGAAGGTTGTACAGATGTTGAGTGCGGCTGACAGCGGAACGTAGTCTGCCCCAACTTCCACTGGGGTAGAGTCCAACGGAGTTTTTTGGGGCATGGAGCGCATGGCGAAAAGCGCGGCATTGAGGACGTTAGCGGAACCGGCAGGCAAGGTGTCGGCAGGCAAGGTGTCCGCAATACAGGAACGGCCGGGAGAGACGATGGCCTCCTCGGTCTATCAGCAGTTGCGGCGCGACATCATCGATGCCACCCACGAGCCGGGCGCCAAGCTCCGCATTCAGGAGTTGTGCAAGCGCTATGAGCTGGGTCCCAGCCCCATACGCGAGGCCCTGAACCGCCTCATCCGCGACGGCCTGGTGACGCTCAGTGACCACAAGGGCTTTTCGGTGACGCCGCTCAGTCCCGAACATCTGAAGGAGATCACCAAGACTCGCTGCTGGCTGAACGAGGTGGCGCTGCGCGAATCCATACGCAATGGCGATGGTGAGTGGGAGGACGGTGTGCTGCTCGCCTACAACCGGCTGTCGCGCATTCCTTACAGCGTCTTCCTGGACGCCAATGGGAAGATCGCCTTCAATGCCGCCTGGGAGAGGGTGCATCGCGAGTTCCACACCGCGTTGATCGCCGCCTGCGGCTCTCGCTCGATGATCGATTTCTGCGAGCAGTTGTTCGACAATGCCGACCGCTATCGCCACATCTCGCGCTTCACCTACGGCAAGGAGCGACCGCGCATCAACGAGCATCAGGAGATCCTCAACGCCGTGCTGGCCCGCGACGTGGAAAAGGCGGTGATGCTGCTCAACGCGCATTTCGCCAAGACCCAGGCGCTTGCCTACAGCAAGCTGCCTCAGGCAGAAGCGGCGACCCGGTCCGGCCGGAGCGGCAAGCGCAGCAAGTAGGCTGCAGGTCGCGCCGCGCCAGTGGTGCGGCCCGGGGGAAAGTCACTTTCCCCCGATTTGCTATCCTCTGCCCAAGGATAAAAAGAAGGAGGCAGCATGGCTGCAAATAATCTGTTGCTGGCAGGCATCAAGGTGCTGGACCTGGGCCGGCATCCCGGCGCGGCGCTGGCGAGCATGGTTCTGGCCGATTTCGGCGCGCAGGTGAGCTGCGTGATGGCAAGCGCAGTGCAGGAGCATCCTGCCGCACCCATGCTCCTGCGCGGCAAGCGCGTGCTTGATGCTTCCGGGCACGACGGCGCGCTCAAGGACGCCGACGTCATCATCACCACGCTGGGGCCGGACGAGGCGGCGCCGGCGATACGCGCCGACCAGATACACCTGAACATCTCCGGCTGGGGCATGAAGGGGCCTTACGCGCGCTATCCCATGAGCGAGGGCCTGGTCGCCGCCAAGAGCGGCCGCATGGCCAGCTTCGAGGGACAGAATCCGCGTCCGGGGCCGGTCTACAGCGCGGTGCAGGTGGCTACCTTCGGCGCCGCGCAGATCGGCGTGCAGGGCATTCTTGCCGCGCTCATGGAACGGGATCGCACCGGTCGCGGCCAGCGCGTGGACACCAGCCTGCTGCAGGCGATCATGCCCTATGACACCAGCGGCTTTGCGCGCGCACAACTGGAAAAGCGCTATCCGGCCCTTCTGCCGCCGGAGCCGGTGTCGGAGAAACTGCCGCGCATCAACTACCAGCCATTGCAGGCGAAGGACGGGCGCTGGATACAGCAGGGCAATCTGCTCGATCACCTGTTCAAGTCCTTTCTCAAGGTGGCGGGCCTGATGGAGGCCATTCCCGAGGAGGAGCGCAAGAAGGCGGGCACCGCATGGAGCAAGGACACCACCGAGATGATGCGCGCGACCATCATGAAGCGCATCCGCGAGCGCACCGCCGCTGAATGGATCGCTGCGTTCAAGGCCGACGGCAACGTCGCAGTGGCGCCTTACCAGACCACGCAGGAGGCGCTGGACGATCCTGACTTCCTCGTCTCCGGCGCCATCGTCGATGCCGAGCATCCGAAGTATGGGAAAGTGCGCTGGCTTGGACCGGCCGCGCATCTGGAGCTGACGCCGGCGGAGATCAGTGTGCTGCCCAAAACAGCATCGGCTCCCGCTAGCGCGGCACCGCTCAAGCCGACCGCTGGCAAGGGGCCGCTGTCGGGTGTCACCATCCTTGAATTCGCCAGCATCATCGCCACGCCCATGGGCGTGTCCATGCTGGGCGACCTGGGCGCGCGCGTGATCAAGGTCGAGCCCATGGGCGGCGATCCCGGACGACGCGTGGGCAGTCCCATGGCGGCGGGACTGGGTTCGCTGAAGTTCAACGTCGGCAAGGAAACCATCTGCATCGAGCTCAAGGCGCCGCAGGGGCGCGAGATCCTGGACAAGCTGTTGCCCAAGGCCGATCTGATCGCGCACAATTTCCGGCCCGGCGTGCCGGACAAGCTGGGCTTTGGCTATGAACGCGCGAAAACCTTCAATCCCAAGGTGGTGTGGTTATCGGCCAATGGCTTCGGGCCCACCGCGCCCAGCGCCAAAAGTCCCTGCTCGCATCCCATCGCCGGGGCGCTCGGCGGCGGCGCCGTCTACCAGGCGGGCGGCGGCATGCCGCCTCCGGCCACCGACGACATCGATGCGCTGATCGAGGGCGCGCGCCGCATGATGCGCGCCAACGAGGTGAATCCCGATCCCAGCACCTCCATGATCGTGGCCACGGCCGGCATGCTGGGCCTGTACGCCGCGCAGCGCTACGGCATCGGCCAGCGCATCAACGTGGACATGATGCTGGCCAATGCCTGGGCAAATTTCGACGACGCATTGCGCTACGCTGGCAAGCCTGACCGCGCCGCCGTGGACAGCGAGGGCTACGGCCTGCATGCGCTGTATCGCCTGTATCCCTGCGCCAGCGGCTGGGTGTTCCTCGCTGCTGAGGACTTCGGAGCGTTGTGCAAGGGGCTGGATGTTCCCGCGCTCGCCGCCGATGCGCGCTTCAGGGATGCGGCATCACGCCGCGCCAACGATGCGGTACTGGCTGAGCAACTGGGCGCGGCCCTGCGCAAGGCCGATGCCGATGTCTGGGAGAAGAGGCTTTCCGCACTGGGCTGCGTGCGTGCCGACGGGCCGGTGTCGGGTGAGTTCTGGCTGCCGGATATGCATATACGCGAGAACGGCTTCGTGCGCCTCACACCGCACAAGCGTTATGGGGAGATCTATCGCAATGGACCGCTGCTGGGTTTCTCGGCCTCGGAGATGCGCTGCGGCGCCGGTACCCTGGCCGGCGAGCACACCGACCAGTTGCTGCGCGAGCTGGGCTATGACGATGCGGCGATTGCGAAACTGCGCGCGGACAAGGTGGTGTGGTCCGAGCTGGTGAGCGTGGAGGAGGCATTCCCCGCGTGACAGGGCCTTCAGCGGGAGCCGGGCGCATGTCCGAATCGGCCATGGTCCGGTTCATCCTGGCGCTCAATGTGCTTCAGCAGTCCAGCATCTGGGGCAATCGCCTGGTGCTGTCGCTGATTGCGCTGTCCCTGGGGGCGGACCCGCTGGCCGTGGGCGTGCTTGGCGCGCTGTTTTCCCTGTTCCCTGCCACGCTGGCGGTGTCGGCCGGACAGCTTGCCGACCGGCACGGCGCGCGCCGCTTCCTCATGCTGGGTTCGGCCGGCTCGGGCCTGGGCATGTTCATGCCGCTGTTGTTTCCGTCGCTCCCCTCAGTGCTGTTCGCCGGGGCGATGACTGGGCTGGCCACGGTGTTCTTCAATGTCACCACCCAGAGCCTGACCGGGCAGTGGAGCGATCCGCAGCGGCGCGCCCGGCACTTCGCCAATTACTCGCTGAGCAGCTCGGCCGGCACGCTGATCGGGCCGCTCATCGGCGGATTTGCCATGGAGCACCTGGCGCAATCGGCGACCTGCGTGCTGATGGGCGTCCTCGCCATGGTGTCGCTGGTCATGCTGATTGTGCTGGGGCGGCCGCTGGAGCCGCAGGGACGGCGCATCGCGCCGCCACCCAAGCTGCGTTTCCGCGACTCGCTGCAGATGCTGGCCGATCCGGCGGTTCGCGTGACCATGGTGTGCGGCAGCCTGTTCAGTGCCGGCCTCAATCTGTTCCACAGTTACATGCCGGTGTACGGAAAACTGCTCGCACTTCCGGATTCGGTGATCGGCATCATCGTTGCGCTCAACGCCGTGGCCGCCTTTGCCATCCGCGCCGTGTTGCCGCGCCTGATTGCCCGGCTGGGCGAGCAGGGCGCCCTGACCGCGGCGCTGGTTGTCTCCTGCATCGGCGTGGCGTTGATCCCGGCCTTTGAGCATCCCTGGATGCTCGGCCTGTTATCGCTGCTGTTCGGGCTGGGCCTTGGAGCAGGCCAGCCGGTGGTTACGCAGCTGACCTACCAGAACTCGCCACCGGGGCGCACCGGCGAGGCCATCGGCCTGAAGGTCACCGGCAACCATGCGGTGAGCATGGCCAGTCCGCTGATGTTCGGCAGCATTGCCACGCACTTCGGCCTGGGACCGATGTTCCTCGCCTGCGCCGCGCTCATGGCCGGAGGCTCCTGGCTGAGCGAATGGCACCGGCGCGGCACGGAACCGAGCCGTAGTCGATGATCACAATTATCCTGTTTATGATTGCCAGTAAATGCTAATCATAAAAAAGTGATATCAATCATGGTGCGCGCTTGCTGGCAACGGGTTGTCATATCAGATGTTGGCAGCTACCGCAGCCAGCACGGGATTTCCTGTAATGGACACCGATGGCCGTCCGTCCGCGCCCACCGGGACCTGGCCCACCAGGGTGATGCGATAGAGCTGCCGGTCGTAGTCCAGGCTGAAGATGTCGGTCGGAGGCAGGTGACAGGTGGCGCGGTTGTCCCAGAAGGCGATGCAGCCCGCATCCCATTTGAAGCGCACGGTGAACTCCTGGCGGGTGATGTGCTCCCAGAGCAGTTCCAGCAGCACCTGGTTCTCGCGCGGGGTCAGGCCGACGATGCTCTTCAGAAAGGACGGGCTGACGTAGAGCACTTTTTCGCCGGTCTCCGGATGCACGGTCACCAGCGGGTGTTCGCTGACCAGCGCCTTGGATTCGACCATGGCGATGTATTCCGGCGTGGCCTTCTTTCCCGGCTTGGCTGAGAACTGGTGTATTCCCCTCAGACCGTCCAGAAAATTCCGCATGGGAGCCGACAGGCGGTCGTAGGCAATCGCAAGATTGGTCCATTGCGTATCGCCACCGTAAGGCGGAATGTCAACGCCGCGCAGGATGGAGGCGTAGGGCGGATTGACCGCGGCGGTGACGTCGGTATGCCAGCCGGTCCACGGCCGTATCAGGCCCTCTCCCTCGGCACGATTGGCATGCCGGACCTTGGCCACGGAATAGACCTCCGGATAGCCCTCGACGCTGCCGAATACCGGGTGTCCGTCGGTGAGATCGCCGAAATTACGCGCGAACTGGATGTGCTGTTCGTGACTGAGGGGCTGATCGCGGAAGAACACCACTTTCCAGCGCAGCAGCATGGCGCGCACGAAGGCGACTTCCTGCGCCGACAGGCCCTTGCGCAGGTCCATGCCTTCGATCTGGGCACCTGTGAATGCCGATAGCGGTCTGGCGATCGTGCCGTTTGGACCGCGATGGCATCCGTCGGCTGTTTCCAGGGGAGGTATGGCGATGGCTGAGGATTTCATGAGGGCTCCTTATAGGGAAGGCTGAAACATGGTTGATTCGATATCGGGATTGGCGCTTCAGGCGATGCTGGCCCCGCCGTCGATGGAGAAAGTCTGTCCGGTGACATAGGCCGAGGCATCGGAGGCGAGGTACAGCGCCATCAGTCCCACTTCGCGCAAGCGTCCCACGCGCGCCAGCGGCACGCGAGTCGCGGCAATCTTGTCGCGCTCGGCCATGGCGGCCGCACCAATCCGCTCCACGTCGGGGAAGGTGCCCGGTGCGATGGCATTGACGCGCACGCCGTAGGGCGCCCACTCCAGCGCCATGGCCTCGGTGAGGCTGCAAACGCCGGCCTTGGAGGCGGCGTAGGCGGAGCGCATCGCTGCCGGGCGGCGCGCGGCGATGCCGGAGATGTTGATGACGACACCGCGC
>CAXNIK010000006.1:0-31134 GCA_964202115.1 Burkholderiales bacterium | reverse complement strand
GGCATCCACCGTTTCGTCCACGAGCACGGGGACAGCGGCCGGCTGTTCCGCTGGTGCAGACGCTGCTGCCGGCTCCGGCGGCAGGCCTGGGGGCGGCGTTTCCGCCGCGGCTTGCAGCGCCTCCTGCTCAGGCCGGGCGCGTTGCGGATGCAGCACCGCGTCGAAGTCGCTGGCATCGCCGCGGCCGATTGCGGCGATATGAAATCCCAGGGCCGACAAGGTCCGGGCAACGGTCTCGAACTCCTCATGCTGCGGCGTGCGGGTGGTGTCGGCAAAACGCGCAATGATGGCTTCGCTGTCGGCAAGCGCATTGCGGGCATCCACCTCGCCCAGCATGTCCAGCGCGCCGGTGAGCTGGTGCAGGGGCTTGGCGATGGCCGCCAGCGATGCGTGCCTGGAAGGATCGCGGAAGAACGCGTCCAGCACCTCCTCGACGCTGCGCAGATTGGCCTGCATCTCCACGACCACCTGCTCGGTGACCAGGCGCTCCTGGGCCTGCCGCGACATTTCGTCCAGCAGAGGAATGTCCGGTGCCGTGCGCAGCAGATTGCCGGCAATCGCCGATTCCAGGCGCTCGCACAGGAATCGGCTCTGCTCGATAAAGGCCTCGCCCAGTGCCGCGGGATCGGCGGTGAGATTCTCCAGCGCGTTCTCCAGGAACAGCAGCGCCGTCGCCGTTTCCAGTGCAACGGCTTCGCTCATCTTGCCGGCATCGGCAAGCAGCGCCTGGCCTATCTGGGACACTTGTTCGGCCAGGGCGGCCAGGTCGGGATTGCCCAGTCGCGCGGCATGCCGGGCATACTCGGTCGCGGCATGGGTGTAGGCCTTGAGACTTTCGCTGCCGCTGCCGCCCTCTGCGGCAAAACGGCTCCAGGCCTCCTCGGCCAGGACCAGCTGCTCGCGCGCCGGGCGCAGGTCCGGCGCCTCCGCCGCCTCGGCGGCAGCGTCTTCGGGCCGGGGTATGGTGCCCTCAAGCTGGCAGATTTCCTGCGCCAGGCGCAGCGCCTCGTCACCGGGTTGCGGGCTGGCCTGTGCCAGCACGTACAACAGCTCGCGCATGGCCCGTTCGGTAATATTGGAAGAGCCTTCGATCAGGCCGCGCAGTTGAGCCTCGATGCGCATGCACAGCCGGCGCAGTTCCGTGGCGGACACCTCGGCCAGAGCACCGCTGGCAATGGCACCCAGGCAGGCGGTGGCCACCCACCAGAACGTGCGCTGGGCCGTGGGGCCCTGGGTCTGCTCTATGGCCTCCAGCGCAGCGCGCATGTCCTCGGCACCGGATGATTCGCCCTTTATCCAGAACAGAAAACCGCGCTGGTAGCGCAGGCGCTGCTCACGGAAAAAGCGCGGCGCATCCTCCGGGTGCAGTTGCACCGGCACCTTTTCTCTCCAGGGCGGGCGGAATCCCAGCTTGGGGAAATACAGGTCCACGGCTTCTGCCTCGGTCGCAGCCACTTCTCCGGCGCGCGCTGAGCGCAACTCGCGATACAGCGGCAGCAGCCGCAGCGCCTGATGCGCCGTGCCCGCGGTGAGCCCGTCCAGATAAGCGCACAGGCCGTCAAAGCCGCGCTCGGCCGCAGCCAGCGCGCCGCTTGCGGCGCCGCCGCTCTCGATGTCGGCGAGCAAGGCCTCCAGTTCCTCCGACACCCGGGTGACGCCATCCAGGCCGACGATCTGCAATGCGCCGTGCGCCTGATGCAGATGGGCAAGGGCCAGTTTGATCTGCGCCGCATCGCCGGCAGCAAAGGCGCGCAGGGACTCCAGCCCGCGCTGCATCGACAGGTCTATCTCGCCCTTCACCCAGGACAGCGGCCCGGTATCGAATTCCGTGCGGCGATTCATGATGTGGATGCCGAAGCCCTAGCCTATCTTGAAGTTGGCCACCGAGTTCTTCAGTTCCTCCGCCAGACCGGCGATCTGCGCGATGGAGGCGGCGGTCTGTTTGGTGCCATCGGTGGCCTGCTCGGTGATCTTGAAGATGTCGCGCATATTGCTCGCCGCGAGGGTCGCGGCCTGCGACTGGGCTTCGGTGGTGGCGCTGATCTCGGCGATCAGGTCGGCAAGCTTGCGCGACACTTCGCCGATCTCCCCCAGTGCGCGACCGGCGGCGTCCGAGAGCTTGGCGCCCTCCACCACGCCCTGCGTGCTTTTCTCCATGGCGGACACGGCATCCTGGGTGTCGGCCTGTATGGCCCTGACGATGGCACCGATCTGCTTGGTGGCCTCCCCGGAGCGTTCCGCCAGGCGCTGCACCTCCTCGGCCACCACGGCAAAGCCGCGCCCGGCTTCGCCGGCGCTGGCCGCCTGGATGGCGGCGTTCAGAGCCAGCACATTGGTCTGCTCGGTGATGTCGGAAATCAGTTCGACGATTTCGCTGATCTCCTGCGAGGATTCACCCAGGCGCTTGATGCGCTTGGCGGTCTCCTGGATCTGCTCGCGTATCTCGTTCATGCCCGAGATGGAGTTGTGCACCGCCTGCGCCCCCTTCTGCGCCGCGTCCAGCGACTGGCCCGCCACGCCGGCCGATTGGGCGGCGCTTTGCGACATGCGCGTCATGGCACGCGCCATGTCCAGCACCGAGGCGGTGGTCTGCTGAATCTCGCGCGACTGGTATTCGGAAGCAGCCAGGAGGCGCGTGGAGGTGTGCTGCGCCGATTGCGTCGCCAGTGTGACCTGTCCCGCGGAGGAATTGATGCGCGCCACCAGCTTGGAGAGTTCTTCCACGGTGACATTGACCGAATCAGCAATCGCCCCGGTGATCTCCTCGGTCACGGTGGCACGCACGCGCAAATCACCCCGCGACAACTCGTCCATCTCGTCCATCAGGCGCAGGATGGCGTCCTCGTTGGCCTTGTTCTGGCGCATCGAGGCCTCGGTGCGGCCGCGTTCGTCATTGACGTAGATGCGCACCATCATCCATACCACGCCCGCGAGCAGCAGCGCGACGATGGCCAGCACGATGAAGTTCTTGGAGCGCGAAGCGAGCTGGGCCTCGTAGGCGCCGACCACCCTGCCGGTTACAGCCAGCAATCCTTCGGAATCATCGACAACGCGGCGCGCGGCGTTCTTGGCCGCGGCCAACGGCGCCAGATTGGCGACGATGGCAGTGGCCGCGCCCTGATAGGCGCGAAAGGCACGCTCCAGTTCCACCAGCTTGGCCTGCGCCGGCGAGTGCGGCACCAAAGGCCTCGGCATCCCGGGTCATGGCCGCACCGGCCTCGGCATCGGCCTCCTCCACGCCCAGGAGGGCATTGGCGCTGCGCGCCATGCGCTGGGTCAGCGTGACCAGTTGGGCCGCCGCGGCCAGGTCCCTGGGTGAGGCACCAGACTGGGCCTTCAACCCCTGCAACTGCTCGGCCATGTCCAGCAGCGCTGGATTGTTATTGTTGATGGAGCGCACTGCCGCTCCCAATCCAACCAGGTTCTTCTGCTGGGGCAGGATCTGGGTGAGATTGCGTTCCGTGTTCTCCCATTCCTTGTTGAGCGCATCCAGCAGCGGCTGCACCGCGTCCGGACTGGGCGGAATGCGCCGACCTTCAATCTCGCCGCCCTGTACCAGCAGCGTCAGCGCGGCCACGAACTGGTCGCGCGATTCCTGCAACTGGCGAAAGGCCTGGGCATTGCCCGACAGGCCGCTTTGCGTGGCCTTGGCGATGCGCTGGGTGAGCATGCGCATGTCGGCGGCCGTGGAGACGTAGCCGGCGCCGTAGGTGGCCTCGCGGTAATCGAGGACCACGAACACCCCGGCAATGGTCACCAGCAACAGGAGCAGGGAGCCAAGCACGGTGTATTGCCGCGATACCGGCAGGTGGCCGATGACGGGCAGCGGACGCACCTGCCTCATGCCAGGATTGGCCGGGTTTGAGGCCTGCGTGGTTTTTTCGCCGCCACCAAGGGCGGGCCATTTAATTGCCATGATGCTCTCCTGCTAGAGGGCGGGACATTCAGCGTCCCGCCTTGAGAAAGGTTTCGTCGCTGACCAGCGCCGCGATGTCCAGCTCCCGCCACAGCCCGCCCTCGCGGTCCTGCAATGTGTCGCCCTGCCAGGCCGGGCGCGATTCGCCTGTGTCAGCGACAGCGGTAAAGCGGGCGCGATTGCGCAGGCCCACCATGCGATCGACCAGCAATGCGCCATGAAACTGGAAGCGATCAGCGATCAGCACCACGCGTGAAGCCGTGCTGAGCGTGGCGGGCGCACCGCCTGCAAACAGCGAGAAATCCACCACGCTCACCAGCTTGCCGCGCACATTGGCCAGGCCCGCGTACCAGGGGCGCGTCAGCGGCACGGCGGCGATGCGCACGGTCAGCTGGCTCATGGGCATGATCTCGCCGACTTCATCCAGCCTGAGCAGCCATTGTGTGTTGCCGGTCTGCACGGCCAGGCGCGAGTCGGGCGCGGGCTCGACTGAAGCATCCCTCAACCGCCTGGCAAGCGACTCCTGGAATTCCTTCAGGCTGTAGGCATTGGCCATGATCAGCTGGTGCTTTCGTCCGGCCGTTCAGTGCAGAGCACCGATTTTCGCCAGCAGTTCCTTGGCGTTGATGGGCTTGACGATGTATTCGCGGGCGCCCTGGCGCATGCCCCACACCTTGTCGGTCTCCTGGGACTTGGTGGTGCACAGTATCACCGGGATATGCTGGGTGGCGGCATCACGGGAGATGGTGCGCGTGGCCTGAAAGCCGTTGGTGCCGGGCATGACCACGTCCATGAGTATCAGGTCAGGCAGCTCCGCCTTGGACTTCTGCACCGCTTCCTCGCCGTTGGTGGCGATGACGCACTCGTAGCCGCGCTTGGACAGCGTCTCCAGCAGGAACTGGCGCTCGGTCGGCGAATCGTCAACGATGAGAATTTTTCTCACGGGCATTGCCACTGGATGTCGTGCTGTCTGGACAGGCTTCAGGCGCGCTGTGGCGCGTGGGCACTGACCGTCTGCAGCAGCTCCTCTTTGGTGAAAGGCTTGGTGAGATATTCATCGGAACCGACCATGCGACCGCGCGCGCGGTCGAAAAGACCGTCCTTGGAGGAGAGCATCACCACCGGCGTGCAGGAAAAGCGCGCGTTCTTCTTGATCAGCGCGCAGGTCTGGTAGCCATCCAGGCGCGGCATCAAAATGTCGCAGAACACCACGTCGGGCTGATGGTCGGTTATCTTGGACAGCGCATCGAAACCGTCCTCGGCCAGTATGACCGTGCAGCCGGCCTGCGCCAGGAAGATTTCAGCGCTGCGCCGTATGGTGTTCGAATCGTCGATCACCATGACTTTGACGCCCGACAGATTCATCGCATCGGCCATTTGTCCATCCCCATGCTGTGGCGCCTGATGCGCCATGCCTGAACCAGCCCTCCCGGGGCCGTGTGAATCGAGCGGCGGTCCTGCAGATTCCTGGGTACCCAGCGGCTGCGCCCGTCCTTCAAAGCGCCAGAACGCTGTTGTAACTCTAGAGAACAACCATCTCGAAATCTTCTTTGCGTGCGCCGCATTCCGGACAGGTCCAGTTCATGGGAACATCTTCCCAGCGCGTGCCGGGGGCAATGCCTTCTTCCGGAATTCCGCTGGATTCGTCGTAAATCCATCCGCAAATCAAACACATCCAAGTCTTGTACTGTTGGGCTGTTTCGGTCATTCGCTGCAGGTGCTTGAGTTACAATGATGGTCTCCATCTTACCCGGTTGGCAGACCTCCCGCCACCGAAAATCCCGCTAACAACAACCGCTTATGCTGCCTTCTCGCGCTCCGGCCCCGTCCATTGTTCTGGTCTTCGCCGCCTCCGATCCCACCGGCGGCGCCGGCATACAGGCCGATCTGCTCACGCTGTCGTCCATGGGCTGCCATGCCCTTTCCGTGATCACCGCCATCACCGTGCAGGACACCGCCGGGGTTGACGATGTCATGGCCATCGATTCGGACTGGGTGGTGGACCAGGCGCGCGCACTGCTGGAAGACATGCCGGTGGCGGCGTTCAAGCTGGGCGTGCTGGGCAGCGTCGAGAACATCGCCGCCATTGCCGAGGTGGTGTCGGACTATCCGGATGTGCCCCTCATCCTCGATCCGGTGCTGGCCTCCGGCCGCGGCGATGAGCTGGCCTCCGAAGACATGATCGCGGCCATGAGCGAATTGCTGTTGCCGCAGACCACCATCATCACGCCCAACAGCCAGGAGGCGCGACGCCTGGCGCGCGCGCAACTGGAGCAGCAGGATGAGGACAGCGACGAGGAAGACCCTGAGCTGGCCGAATGCGCCAGCCGCATCCTTCGCCTGGGCTGCGAGTATGTGCTGGTCACCGGCACACACGAGAACACGCCGCGCGTGATCAACACCCTCTACGGCTCGAACGGCGTCATACGCAGCGACGACTGGGAACGCCTGGAAGGCTCCTTTCACGGCTCGGGCTGCACCCTGGCCTCAGCCATCGCCGCCACCCTGGCCAATGGCCTGGACATGCCCGAGGCCGTGCGCGAAGCGCAGGAATACACCTGGCAGGCGCTGGCCGCGAGCTTCCGTCCCGGAATGGGACAGGCCATCCCCGACCGTTTCTTCTGGGCGCGCGATCTGGAGGAAGGACGCGGCAGCTGATGCCCATGTCATCGACCCGGCCCATACGCGGCCTGTATGCCGTGGCGCCGGACATGGTCGATACCGCGGCCCTGCTGGCCAAAACCGAACACGCCTTGAAGGGCGGCGCCAAGCTGCTGCAGTACCGCAACAAGCTGGCTGATGCCGCGCTGAAGCTGGAACAGGCCACCGAGCTTCTGCGCCTGTGCCGCCGCTACGACTGCCTGTTCATCGTCAACGACAGCGTCGAAGTGGCCATGAAAATCGGCTCCCCCGGCGTGCACCTGGGCCGCGAGGACGGCGACCTGGCCCAGGCGCGCCAGCGGCTCGGGCCCGATGTCGTGCTCGGGGCCTCCTGTTACGGCCAGATACAAATCGCCGAGCAGGCCCGCGACGCCGGCGTGGACTATGTTGCCTTCGGCGCCGCCTATGCCTCGCCCACCAAACCGGGCAACAAGCGCGCCCCGCTGGAGCTGTATCGCGAGGCGCGACGCATCGGCCTGCCGGTGGTCGCCATCGGCGGCATCACCCTGGACAATGCCCAGCCGCTGGTGGACGCCGGCGTGGATGCCCTGGCCGTGATCACGGCGCTATACAACGCGCCGGACATCATTGCTGCCGCGCGCGGCTTTACCGCCCTCTACGCAAAATAGCTTGCTCGCCATGCCTACCAACAACGAGAGACTTTTTGCCCGCGCCCAGCTCAGCATTCCTGGAGGTGTGAACTCACCCGTGCGCGCCTTCAAGTCGGTGGGCGGCACGCCGCGCTTTTTCGTGCGCGGCGAAGGCCCCCGCGTCTGGGATGCCGACGGTCGCTCTTATGTTGACTACGTCGGCTCCTGGGGACCGCTGTTGCTTGGGCATGCGCATCCCGAAGTGATCAAGGCCGTGTGTGAGGCGGCCGGCCGCGGGCTGTCCTTCGGCGCGCCCACCGAGGTGGAGGTGGAGCTGGCCGAATTGCTCAGGCAGCTGGTGCCCAGCCTGGAACTGGTGCGGCTGGTCAGTTCGGGAACGGAAGCCACCATGAGCGCGCTGCGCCTGGCACGCGGCTTCACCGGCCGCAGCCTCATCATCAAGTTCGAAGGTTGCTATCACGGCCATGCCGACAGCCTGCTGGTGAAGGCGGGCTCGGGCGCGCTGACGCTGGGACAGCCCTCCTCGGCCGGCGTGCCGGCGGAGACGGCACAGCACACCCTGGTGCTGAGCTACAACGACAGTGAAGAACTGCTGCGCACATTCAAGTCGATGGGCAATCAGATCGCCGCGGTGATCGTCGAGCCGGTGGCCGGCAACATGAACCTGGTGCAGCCCGCGCCCGGCTTCCTGCAGACCCTGCGGAAGCTGTGCACGCAGCATGGTGCCGTGCTGATTTTCGACGAGGTGATGACCGGTTTCCGCGTTGGCCCGCAAGGCGCACAAGGGCGCTTTGGCATACGCCCTGATCTCACCACGCTGGGCAAGGTGATAGGCGGGGGTATGCCCGTGGGGGCCTTCGGCGGGCGGCGCGACATCATGAATTGCATCGCGCCGCTGGGCCCGGTGTATCAGGCCGGCACGCTGTCGGGCAATCCGGTGGCGGTGGCCGCGGGCCTGACCACGCTGCGACTGCTGCAGGCGCCGGGACTGTTCGAACAGACCGAGAAGACGACACGCGCCCTGGTGGAAGGTTTGAGCGCGGCAGCCAGGCGGCACGGCATCGTGTTCTCGGCGCAGAGCATAGGCAGCATGTTCGGGCTGTATTTCCGCGACACTTCGCCCGCCGCGTTCAGCCAGGTGATGCAATGCGATGTCGCGGCCTTCAACCGCTTCTTCCATGCCATGCTGGAACGCGGCATCTACCTCGCGCCCTCGGCCTACGAAGCGGGTTTTGTCAGCTGCGCGCATGGCGAAGCGGAAATCGGCGAGACCCTGGCGGCCGCGGACGCGGTATTTGCCAGCATGGCGGCCTGAAGCTTTTCTCCAGCGCCACCCAAGCAGGAGCTGCCCGGCCGCGGCATCCATTATTTGGATGCTTATGGCTGGATTTATGGCCGGATCGCACCTATAATCCAATTTATGGATGTATATGGCTGGATTTATGGCTGAACTGAATCACAGATCGCTCCTCATCGACCAGGAAATGCTGCAAATCATCGGCGAGCTCGATGAATTCAAGGGCGCATGGCGTGCGCTGGGAACCTTGGCGCCGGAGCGTCTTTCCGCGCTGCGGCGCGTTGCCACGATCGAGAGCATCGGGTCATCCACGCGCATCGAAGGCAGTCAATTAACCGATCGAGAGGTCGAGGAACTGCTGGGCAACCTGCGGACCCGCTCTTTCCAGACACGGGACGAGCAGGAAGTTGCGGGTTACGCGGAGGTGATGGAAACCATTTTTTCATCCTGGGCGGAGATCGGTCTAACGGAAAACCACATCAAACAACTGCACCGCGATCTTCTGAAACACGCCGTCAAGGATGAGCGGCATCGCGGCGAATACAAAAAGCTCGACAACCATCTCGAAGCTTTCGACGAACATGGAAAGAGTCTGGGCATTGTTTTTCAGACGGCAACGCCCTTCGATACGCCGCGGCGGATGCGGGAACTGGTCGAATGGACATCGCGGGCGTTGGTCAGGAACGAACTGCATCCCCTGCTGGCCATCGCGCTATTCGTGGTTACCTTCCTGGAGATTCACCCATTTCAGGACGGCAACGGGAGGCTGTCGCGCATCCTGACGGCCTTGCTGTTGTTGCGATCGGGGTATGCCTACGTGCCATTCCACTCGCTGGAGAGCATCGTGGAGCGGGACAAGGAGGGTTACTACCTCGCGTTGCGCCGGACACAGGCAACGCTGCGCTCCGAATCACCCGACTGGCAGCCCTGGGTGCTGTTTTTCCTGCGGACACTGCGTCTGCAAAAACGCGGGCTCGAACGCAAGGTCGAGCGAGAGAGAAAAATACTGGGCGATCTCGAGGGCCTCTCGCTGCAGATCCGCGAATTGGCGAAACAACACGGCCAACTGCGAATGGAGGAGATCGTCCGCGCAACGGGGGCGGCACGGGGTACCGTCAAGGATCGCGTGGCCTTGCTGGTGAAAAACGGCTACCTGCTGCGGCACGGCAAGGGCAAGGGGACGTGGTATTCCCCAGGCAGCGCATGACGTAAAGCAGGTGAACGAGATTCAACTGCGTGAATTGCAGGAGGCCGTATCAGATTGACTGAAACGGCCCCTCCCTGATGCCGGGAACGCGAGAGGGCAGGCCCTCAGGGCTTTTTCAGCGAATCGCGGATTTCCCGCAGCAGCAGCACTTCTTCCGGCGGCTCTGCCGGAACAGCGGGGGCAGGCGGGGCCACTTCCTCGCGCTTCAGGCGATTCATGAGCTTGATCATCAGGAACACCGCCCAGGCCACGATCACAAACGAGATCATGACATTGATGAACAGGCCGTAATTGAGCGTGACCGCACCCGCCTTCAGCGCGGCATCCACGCTCACATAGGGGCCGGACACCGGGCCTTCGCGTAGCACCAGGAACAGGTTGGAGAAATCCACCTTGCCCAGCACCACGCCGATGGGCGGCATGATCACGTCCTTGACCAGCGAGTCGACGATCTTGCCGAAGGCCGCGCCGATGATCACGCCCACCGCCAGGTCGACGACATTGCCACGCATGGCGAATTCACGAAATTCCTTGAGCATGCTCATCTCCTCATCTCCTCATCTCTTTGTGTCGTTTCAAAAGTGTCCTGCCGAAACCGTGTTGACCACCGGGTTCTGACTACTCTACCTCAGCAGGAACAGCGTCGCCAATCCCAGGAAAATGAAAAAGCCGCCGCTGTCGGTGCAGGCGGTGATCATCACCGAGGATCCCACCGCCGGATCATGTCCGACTTTGATCATGGCCAGCGGTATGAGCACGCCCATGGTTGCCGCCAGCAGCAGGTTCAGCGTCATGGCCGCGGTCATCACCAGCCCCAGCGGCACGCTGGCATACAGCCACCAGGCCAGAAGGCCCAGTATGCCGCCCCAGATCAGGCCATTGGCCAGGGCCACACCCAGCTCCTTGCGAAACAGCTTCTTGGCGTGGTCGGGCTGGATCTGGCCCAGGGCAAACGCCCGCACGATCATGGTGATGGTCTGGTTGCCGGAGTTGCCGCCGATGCCGGCCACGATGGGCATGAGGGCGGCCAGCGCCACCAGTTTTTCGATGGAGCCCTCGAAGGCGCCGATGACGCGCGAAGCAAAGAAGGCGGTGATGAGATTCACCGCCAGCCAGGCCCAGCGGTTTTTCACGCTGTCCCAGACCGAGGCAAAAATATCCTCCTCCTCGCGCAGGCCGGCCTGCGCCAGGGCCTCGCTTTCGGACTTGTCGCGAATGTAGTCCACCACCTTGTCGATGGTGAGCCGCCCCACCAGTTTGCCGGCATCATCGACCACGCCGGCTGACACCAGGTCGTAGCGCTCGAAGGCCTGCGCCGCATCCCGGGCGTTGTCGTCCGGGTAGAGCGTGATGGCATCGGTCTGCATCACCGAGCCCACCGTGGCATCCAGGTCGGAGACGATGAGCCTGTTCAGCGGCAGCACACCTTTCAGATGCTCCTCCCGGTCGACCACGAACAACTGGTCGGTATGGCTGGGCAGCTCATCGAAGCGGCGCAGGTAGCGCGTCACCACCTCCAGCGTGATGTCCTCGCGCACCGACACGACGTCGAAGTCCATGATGGCGCCGACGGCATCCTCCGGATAGGACATGGCGGCGCGCAGCTGTTCGCGCTCTTCCACCGGCAGCGCCTGGAACACATCCTGGATGACGTCTTCAGGCAGATCGGGCGCAAGGTCGGCGAGCTCGTCGGTATCCAGTTGCTCGGCGGCCGCCACCAGCTCGTCGGAGTCCATGCTCTTGATGAGGGACTCGCGCACCGCATCGGAGACCTCCAGCAGGATCTCGCCATCGCGTTCCGCCTTGACCAGATCCCAGACATGCAGGCGCTGCTCCAGCGGCAGGGACTCGAGGATGAAGGCGACATCGGCCGGGTGCATGCGATCCAGCTTGGAGCGCAGTTCCGCGCTGGTCTGCTTGTGCACCTCATGCTCGACCACCTTGTGGCGCGGCATGTCCTGGTCGGCGACCAGATCCTCCACCAGTTGCTGCCGGCGCAGCAGGGCCTGAACCTCGCGCAGGTCCTCCTGCAGGTCTTCGAGTTCCTTCTTGGACTGGAGGATTTCGCTCATGCCGGCCCGATACTGTGTGCTTCGCTGTTGTAAAAACCTGGCCCGACACCAAATTGACTAGGGCCGCGCGGGGCTGCGGGGATTGTACCCTCGGGCTGTATGATCTCGAAGCGAAATTGCTGCTGTGTGAACATGAAAATCGACATGCACTCATGATCAGTTCTCCCACCCTCGCCGACGATGTGCGCCCCCGCGAAGTATTCGGCTGGGCCATGTACGACTTTGCCAACTCGGGCTACACCACGGTGGTGATCACGGCCATCTTCAATGCCTGGTTCGTATCGACCATCGCCGCCAATGCACCCTGGGCGACCTTCGCCTGGACCGCGGCGCTGGCCCTGTCGTACGCCGCCATCATCGTCACCGCTCCCTTCGTCGGTGCCTGGGCCGATCTGCACGCCGCGAAGAAACGCGTGCTCGCCTGGACCACGGCCGGATGCGTGCTCTTCACCGCGGCACTGGCGCTGCCCGGTCCCGGCGATGTCGCCCTGGCCATCGTCTTCATTGCCCTGTCCAATTTCTTCTTCGGCACCGGCGAGAACATCACTGCTGCCTTCCTTCCCGAACTGGCACGCGGGCCAGCCATGGGCAAAGTCTCCGGCTGGGGCTGGAGCCTGGGCTATCTGGGAGGCCTGCTGTCCCTGGGACTGTGCCTGGCCTGGGTCAGTCACGCCCAGGCCTTGGGGCAGAGCGCCGCGCAGTTCGTGCCGGTGACCATGCTCATCACCGCTGCCCTGTTCGTGCTCGCCAGCGCGCCGACCTTCCTGTTGCTGCGCGAGCGTGCGCGGCCGCGGGCACCGGCCGCAGGCAATCCCTGGCGCGCAGCCTACGCGCGGGTGGGCGAAACCCTGAAGCAGGCGGTGCGCTACCGCGACCTGCGGCGGCTGCTGGTGTGCATCGTCTTCTATCAGGCGGGCATACAGACGGTGGTCGCGCTGGCCGCCATCTATGCCCAGCAGGCTCTGGGCTTTTCCACCCAGGACACCATCGTCCTCATCCTGATCGTGAACGTCACCGCCGCCGTGGGCGCCTTCGCCTTCGGACATGTGCAGGACCGACTGGGACACATCACCACGGTGGCGCTGACCCTGGTGGGCTGGATCGTCATGACGCTCATCGCCTGGCAGTCGGAAACGCGCTCCTCCTTCTGGGTGGCAGCCAATATCGCCGGCGTGTGCCTGGGCTCCTCGCAGTCGGCCGGGCGGGCGCTGGTGGCCTACCTCAGCCCGGCGGGACGGCACGCCGAGTTTCTCGGACTATGGGGACTGGCGGTGAAGCTCTCCTCCATCCTGGGGCCGATGACCTATGGCGCGGTGAGCTGGATGTCAGGCGGCGATCATCGCCTGGCCATGCTGGGGACCGGCGGTTTTTTCCTCATCGGCCTCTTCATCCTCTACGGGATAGACATCGCACGCGGCCGGCAGGCGGCCATGGCTGAAAGCACAACATGAACATCGATTCCAAACTGCCCCAGGTGGGCACCACCATCTTCACGGTCATGTCGCAGCTGGCGTTGCAGCACCGCGCGGCCAACCTCGGCCAGGGTTTCCCCGACTTCGATTGCGATCCCCGGCTGCAGGAAATGGTCACCGCGGCCATGCGTGCCGGCCACAACCAGTACGCGCCCATGGCCGGCGTGCCGGCACTGCGTGCTGCCATTGCCGCCAAAACGGCGCGACTGTACGGCCACGACTACGACCCGGACACCGAGATCACCGTGACGGCCGGCGCCACCCAGGCGCTGATGACCGCGGTGCTGGCGGCGGTGCGCGAAGGCGATGAAGTCATCGTGCTTGAGCCGGCCTACGACAGCTATGTGCCGGCGATCCGGCTGGCCGGCGCCACGCCGGTATTCGTGCAGCTCAATCGGGACGATTACAGCGTGCCCTGGGACAAGGTGCGTGCGGCGATCACCCCGCGCACGCGCATGCTCATCGTCAACTCGCCGCACAACCCCAGCGGCGCGGTGTTCTCCGCCGCCGATCTCGACGCGCTGGAAGATATCGTTCGCGGCACCAATGTGCTGCTGCTCTCCGATGAAGTGTACGAGCACATCGTGTTCGACGGCGCGCTGCACCAGAGCCTGGCGCGCCGCCCGGCCCTGGCCGAACGCGCCTTCGTCGTGTCCTCCTTCGGCAAGACCTTCCACGCCACCGGCTGGAAGATCGGCTATTGCTGCGCGCCGAAACAATTGAGTGCGGAGTTCCGCAAGGTGCACCAGTTCATGGTGTTCGCCGTGTCCTCGCCCATGCAGCACGCGCTGGCCGCCTGGCTGCAAGATCCGCAGCCCTACGAAACCCTGCCTGCTTTCTACCAGGCCAAGCGCGACCGCTTCCGCGACGGCATGGCCGCGTCGCGCTTCCGGCTGCTGCCCTGCCCCGGCACCTACTTCCAGTTGGCCGATTACTCGGCGATCAGCTCGGAATCCGAAGAAGCCTTCGCCCGCCGCCTGACCACCGAGCACGGCGTGGCGGCCATTCCGACTTCGGCCTTCTACGACAGGCCCGAGGAGCGGGGCATTGTGCGATTCTGCTTTGGCAAGAAGGATGAAACACTGGATCGGGCGCTGGAGAGGCTGATCCAGCTTTAATTTTTGATAACAATCATATTGTCAAGTAAAAAGCAAGAATGGATTATATATGAATATGATCATATTATCCTTCAAGGCAACTGCGCATCCCCCATGCGTCCCTGGATACGCTCGGCATAGCCGGCAAGATAGGCCGAGCCGCGATTGCGGTCGTAGAACTGCGGCCGCGGCAACATGGCGGCCAAGCGAGCGGCCTGTTCCGGTCCCAAGGCTGCGGCGCTGGTGCCATAGTAATGTCGGGACGCGGCTTCGGCGCCAAATACGCCTACACCCCACTCGACGACGTTGAGATAGAGCTCGAGGATGCGGCGCTTGTCCAGCACCGCCTCCAGCATCAGCGTGATCAGGGCTTCCTGGCCTTTGCGGATATAGCTGCGCTCGCCGGAGAGAAACAGGTTCTTGGCCAGTTGCTGGGTGATGGTGGAGCCGCCGGCGACCGGCTTGCCCTTCTTCTTGTTCTTCTCGATGGCACGCTGTATGCCCTCCCAGTCAAAGCCCTCGTGGTCGATGAACTTCATGTCCTCCGCGGCAATGATGGCGCGCTTCAACTGGCTGGACACTTTCGAATAGTCCACCCACACGTACTTCAGCTCGGCGCGCGGATTCTTGTCTCGCAGTTGCGACAGGCGCGTGTCCATGAAGCTGGTGCTCCCCGGGCTCCAGTATTTCCAGTAGACGATGTGCAGCAGGAACCAGCCCTGCACCAGCGCCAAGAGAAGAATCAGCGCCAGCAGTGCATAACCGCACAGCCTGGTAAAACCCCGCAGGACTTTCACGCCTCAGCGCGCCCTGAGCATCGCCAGCACCGGCGCCGTGTCCGGACGCACGCCCCGCCACAGGAAGAAGGCCTCGGCCGCCTGCTCCACCAGCATGCCCAGGCCATCGGCGGTCCTGGCCGCACCATGCACGCGGGCCCAGGCAAGGAAGGCCGTCTCGCCCTTGCCGTACATCATGTCGTAGGCCAGCGCCCCGGGGGCAAACAGTCCATCGGGCAGCGGCGGGACTTCGCCCGAGAGGCTGGCCGAGGTGGCATTGATGACGATGTCGAACTGCCTGCCGCTCAGCTCGCCGAAACCACAGGCCTGCAGGCGAGGCGAGATGGCGGCAAGCAACTGCGCCTTCTCCAGGGTACGGTTGGCGATGACCAGGTCTTTGGGCTGCTGTTCCAGCAATGGCTGCAGCACGCCGCGCGCGGCGCCACCGGCACCCAGCAGCAGGATGCGGCGGCCAGCCAGTTCAAGCTGAAGGTTGTTCCCCAGATCGGCCACCAATCCTGCACCGTCAGTGTTGTCGCCGAATAATCCCTGCTCGTCATAGCGCAGGGTGTTGACGGCACCGGCGCTGCGGGCGCGCTCGGACAGCCTGTCGGCAAGACGAAACGCTTCTTCCTTGAAGGGCACGGTGACATTGGCCCCCTTGCCGCCGTCGGCGCGGAACCGTGCAACAGTCTGCGCGAAGCCGTCCAGCGGCGCGAGCAGGCGCTCGTAGCTCATGTCCTGGCTGCCGGCGCGCGCAAACGCCGCGTGTATGTCCGGCGAAAGTGAATGCGCAACAGGATGGCCGATCACGGCATAGCGATCAGTCATGTCGGCAATGTCGGGAGACGGCAGGCATGAACATCCACGCGCAATGGCAGCCGGCTATTCGCCGAACAACCGGTCACCCTGCGCAAAGCGCCAGGTGCGGGTGATCACCAGGATGTCGGTGTCTCTGCGGATATCGCTGGGAAACGCGGCATAGGGCCCGGCCAGGCGCACGATGCGCTCGGCGGCACGATCCAGCACGGGAAATCCCGAGGTGCGCAGGATCTCGATGGAATCGACGTTGCCGTCGGGTTTGATGCTCACCGCCAGTTGCAGGCTGCCGTAGATCTTGCCGCGCGCCTCGGCCGGGTAGTTCAGATTGCCCACGCGCTCGACTTTCTGGCGCCAGTCATCGGCGTACTGGGCAAAACGATACTCGGAGGCACGCGCGCCTATGAACTGCTTGCGCGGACGCTTGTTGTATTCGTCGATGTCGCGCGAGATCTGCGCTTCCCTTTGTATGCTGGCCAGGGCGCGCGTAGCCAGCGCGCTGCCTGAGACCCGGGGTTCAGGCTCGGTCTGCTCGCGCTGAGAAGGCGTGCTGGGCGCCTGATCGGCTTTATTCATCTGCGTCAGCAACTGGCGCTGCATGGTCTCCAGTTCCTGCACCCGGCGTGTGGCCTGATGCAGATCCTGTCCCTGCGCGTCATTGCGCAATACCGGCATGGGCGACTTCAAGCGCCGGTTTTCATCGGTATTACCGCCACCGTCGAGATTGGCCTGCGCCAGCACGTCGGGTTTCACCGGACGGCTGCGGCTCTTGGAATTCACCAGCACCACTTCCAGTGGCGGTGCGGAACTGAGCTTGCGAAAGGCGTCGGGGAACTGGAAGTGAATCGACAGCACCAGCGCGTGCAACAGCAGCGAAGCAAGCAGGGCCAGCGCAAACACGCGCTGCGAGGAATCCAGTGCCGCCCAGGCCGAGACTGATCGGCTGATGAGCGCTGTAGTGAGTGATTTCGCGAGGTCTTTCAAGAAGTATGAAATCCTTTTGAATCAGGCAATTCTACGCGCTTTTCCACCGGATCTTTCGCGTGATCAGCTGGCGCTGGCCAGTTCCAGAGCCCTCCTGAAACGGCAATTCAGGCTGGCCTCGATGAGATCGATGTCGCTCACATCCAGCTCCACTTTGGCACCCGGTGCCAGTTCGGGCATGGAAGGAACGCGCACCACCATCGGCAGGCCATCCACCCGAACCAGATTGTCCCGCAATACTTCGCCGGCCAGCATTTCAACTTTTTCCTGCAGCAGCCAGCGCAGGCACCAGTAGTGCTCCATCTGGCGCTGGAAATCGGCGTAGGCAGCATAGGTGAGTTCGAAATCGGAGATGGCAGACAGCAGCTCGGAAGCGTTCTTGCGAAACGGCGGCTCCTCGCCGGTCAGCAAGGCCAGCAACTGCCATTGATTGACCAGGTCTATGTAGCGTCGCAGGGGCGAGCTGGACCAGGCGTAGTGGCTGACACCCAGGCCCTGGTGCGCGGCCGCGCCCGTGGTCATGCGCACCTTGCCATTGGACTGCACGCGATACACCGCCGGCACGTCATTGTCATCCAGCAGCTTTCCCCAGGTGCTGTTGGCCAGCACCATGAGTTCGGCCACCAGCTTGTCCATGGGCTCGCCGCGCCGGCGCATGCCGATGCTGATCTGCTCCCCATCGACATGGAAGCTGTATTCCGGGCGCTCGGGCAGATTAGATTGCTTGCCGCGCGCTGCTTCCAGGGTCAGCGCGAATTGCCACAGCAAATGCAGCTCGCGGGCGTAAGGGACACCATCGGGTACCTGCGCCGCGGTAAATGCCTGGTCAAGCACCTGGGTGTTGTGGTGGCGCAGATTGGAGGCGACCGGCACGCGCTCCACTACAGAGTGGACGTTGACGATGGCAAAGCCCTCCTGCTCGACATCGACATACAGGGACAGGGCCGGATGCGTTCCACCCTCGGCAAGTGAAAATTTGTCTATCACTTCCGGCGGCAGCATGGTGATCTTGTTGCCGGGGAAATACACCGTGGACAGGCGACCACGTGCAATGGCGTCCAGAGCCGAGCCCGGCGCTATCCCCAATGCCGGGGCAGCGATGTGTATGCCTATGCGCAGCCGGCCGCCATCCAGTTGGGTGACCGAGAATGCATCGTCGATTTCCGTGGTGCCAGCATCGTCCAGGCTGAAGGCGGCCACTTCGGCCACGGGCAGATCCTCGGGAACCCGCATATCCAGCCCGGCAGCAAAGCCCGTGCCCCGCGCAAAGTATTCATACAGGAAACGCCCCCGGTGATAGTCATGGCTGGAGGGCAGGGCACCGCAGTCCTCGAGCAGTTTCGCCGGCGACATCCCGGCCTGCTCGCAGGCATGCTCCAGCGCCTTGGTTTCTGGCTTGTTGCGGTCGGGCTTGTACAACAGCTCCGGCAACAGCGGACGCCACTCCTCGGGCAGGTGCCTGTCTGCCAGTTGTGCCGACCAGGCATCGATGCGCGCCTGCACCTGGCGTTTTTTCTCCTGCCCCGCCAGCGCCGCTTTCAGCGTGTCCGCGGGCGCCGCGCGATAACGGCCCTTGCCCTTGCGATAAAAATACATGGGGGCCGAGTGCAGCTTGAGCAGGATGCCGGCAGCCTCGACGGCATTGGCCTGGCGGCCGCTGTATTCACGCGCCAGCTCATCGAAGCCGAACTCGGCCTCACCGCAGCATTCCCACAGGAAATCGGTGTCGATCTGCGCGGCGAAGGCCTCCGCCTGCGCCATGAGATCCCCCGCTGCAGGCGCTTCAAAACGCAACAGCACGGCGCCGGCTTTGACCTTGCTGCGCTTGCCGTGCGGCGCCTCGACCTGCAGTGATGCGTCGGTCGCGGCCAGCACGCTGCCGACCTTGAAGCCGCCGTTTTCTTCGTAAAGGACGTGCATGGACCTGCCGGGGAGGGTGGGGGCTCGGACTACGGACTACGGACTACGAAACCGGCTGGACCGGTGCCGCGATTATATATACCCCGCGCATCCCCGCGGCTCGGACGCCAGCGCAAAGCACGAAGGTTGGGTTCACTGCGTGATGCCGGCGAATTCGAGTATGGCCGGGATATGTTCCGGAAAACTCTGGAAAGCATGATCACCGCCGGGTATCACCCGCTGACGCGCACCGGCATAGCGCGCCACCGCCACTCGATAATCCAGCAGTTCATCGCCGGTCTCCACCAGCAGCAGGTAGCGAGATGGGGTAATGAGCGGAACCCATAGCTGTTCCCATTCCTGCAGATGTGTTTCAGTGAGTTCGTAGCGTTGCGCGGTATAGATGTTCTGTTGTGTCCCCAGGTAAGGGCGCAGATCCAGCCAGGGCTTGATGCCCGGGTTGATGAGCACAGCCTGGGCAGCATGTTTCTCCGCCAGCCAGGTGGCGTAGAACCCGCCCAGCGAACTGCCGACAAAAACGAACCGGCGCCCGGGTCGACTGGCCATCAGTTCCTCCACCAGTGCAATGGCCTGCAGGCCGCTGGTGGGCAGTGCCGGACAGACATAGTGCTCGCCCCATCCGCATTGCTTGAACCAGGCGCCGAAGTGCTGCGTCTTGTGCGACTGCGGCGAGGAATTGAATCCGTGCAGGTAGATGAAGCAGGGAATGTCCGGTTTCATGCCGAGCGCGCACTCAGTGCGCCCAGCAAGGTCTGGTGCACGCCCTGGAAGCCGCCGTTGGACATCACCAGCACGTGATCCCCCGGTGCTGCCCGGGACACCAGGGACTTCACCAGAGCGCCCAGATCTTCATGACACTCGGCCTTCTCCCCCAGCGAGCTCAGTGCGGACTGCGCATCCCATCCCAGGCCGCCGGTATAGCAATACACCCGCTCGGCATCGGCAAGACTGGCCGCCAGCCGGTCCTTCATGGCACCCAGCTTCATGGTGTTGGAGCGCGGCTCCAGCACCGCCAGGATACGCTGTTTGCCGACCTTGCTCCGCAGGCCTTGCAGCGTAGTGGCGATGGCGGTGGGATGGTGAGCGAAATCGTCATACACCGTGACCCCGGCAACCGTGCCGCGCACCTCCATGCGTCGCTTGACGTTGGCAAAGCCGGACAGGGCTGAAATCGCAGTTGCGGGATCCACTCCGGCATGCCTGGCAGCCGCCACGGCAGCCAGGGCATTCATGCGGTTGTGCTCCCCCAGCAGATCCCAATGCACCTGGCCCAGGCTGTGCCCGGCCAGGGTAATGTCCATGCTTGCCGGCCCACTGGAGACAAATTGCCAGCTATCCGCGCCGCCAAAGCGCTCCACCGGCGTCCAGCACCCCTTGGCCAGCACCCGCTCCAGGGACTCCTCCCGGCCATTGCTTACAATCAGGCCGGATCGGGGAATTGTCCGCACGAAGTGGTGGAATTGCCGCTCAATCGCCGCAAGATCATCGAAAATGTCGGCATGATCGAATTCCAGGTTGTTCAGGATTGCGGTGCGTGCCCGGTAGTGGACAAATTTGGAGCGCTTATCGAAAAAAGCCGTGTCGTATTCGTCCGCCTCGATCACGAACAAGGGGCTGTCGGTCAGTCTGGCGGAGACTCCGAAATTCTCCGGCACCCCACCAATCAGGAAGCTGGGGTTCTTGCCCGCAGCCTCGAGTATCCAGGCCAGCATGGAGGAGGTCGTTGTTTTTCCATGAGTGCCGGAGACAGCTAGTACCCACTTACTTTGTAATACGTGCTCAGCCAGCCATTGCGGCCCGGAGCTGTAGCGGTCGCCCCGATCCAGAATGGCCTCCATCAGGGGATTGCCACGAGTCACCACATTGCCAATCACCCAGACCTCCGGAGCCAGCTTGAGCTGCTCCTGGGCAAACCCCTGGATCAACTCTATGCCGGCCTGTTCCAGCTGGGTGCTCATAGGGGGATAGACATTGGCATCGCAGCCCGTCACGCGGTGGCCGGCTTCGCGGGCGATGAGGGCGAGGCCACCCATGAAGGTGCCGCAGATGCCAAGGATGTGGATGTGCATGGATAGGGAGTTCGCGCAGAGGGCGCAGGGAAGGCGCTAGAATTCTATCAGCCCGCCCCAGCCAACCCCAGGCTCAGCCTCATTCAAAGCCCTTCTGACCATCCGAAATTCTCCAGGAGCGCTCGTGCCCAAAAACAGCAAGACAGACAACAGAACGGACAGCACAACAAAACAGCAGCTGCGCTCGCGCATCGCGGTCGCGGCGGCGCGCCTCATTGCCGAGGACGGGGCGCTCGACTATTCGCTGGCCAAGCGCAAGGCTGCTCGCCAGTTGGGAATGGACAACCTGCGCGCGCTTCCGGACAACGACGAGATTGAAGAGGCATTGCGCGTTCACCAATCGCTGTACCAGGGCGACGAGCAGCCGGAGCGCCTGCGCTATCTGCGTGAAGAGGCGCTCAAGGTCATGCGGTTGCTGGCCGGGTTCCGTCCGTATCTGCGCGGCTCGGTGCTCAAAGGCACGGCCGGCCGCTACAGCAGCATTGAGCTTCAGCTTTTTATCGATGACAGCAAGGAGCTGGAACTGTATCTGCTCAACCGCGACATCCCCTATGAAGTGACCCAGGAACGCGGGGTGCCGATTTTCAACCTGAACTGGGAGGACACGCCACTCAACCTGGCCGTGCATCCTTTCAATGCTGAGCGCATCGCCACGACCGCCTCCGGCCGGCCGGTGGAAAGGGCCTCGATAACCGGCTTGCAGAAACTCCTGGAGGCCGAGGACGTGGAGCAGCAGGCCAGTGGTGGCCAGTCTTCGGCTTACGGGGTGGATTGATGACCGGACGCAGGGGCGTTTTGGTGACCCTGGCAGCGGTGGCTGCGATCGCCGCCGGAATAGGCGTGCGGCGGCTGTTACAGCCCGGGAACTCCGAGCCTCCCAAGACCTTGGCGTTACAGCAATTAGTGCTGCCGGATCTGGATGGCATACCGCAGAGCTTCACCCAGTGGGCAGGTCGGATCCTGGTTGCCAACTTCTGGGCCACCTGGTGTGGGCCCTGCCGGGAGGAAATACCGGTGCTGGTCAGCGCACAATCGAAATATGCTTCTAAAAACGTGCAAATTGTCGGCATCTCCATTGATACTGTCGACAAAATCAAAAAATTCATCCCACCCTTCAACATCAACTATCCGCTGGTGGTAGGGGGACTGGAAAGCATAGAGCTGATGCGCAGCCTGGGTAATCAGGCTGGGGGTCTGCCTTTCACCGTGGTGGTCGCTCCGGACGGGGGCATGCAACAGCATCTCGGGCCTCTGGATCACCAGGGTTTGGATAAGTTATTGAAAATTAGGGCTTCCTGACCGTCCCGATACTCTTGCCAACTGAGTTGCCATCGGAGTTGCCGCTGGAGAAAAGTAGACAACTTTCGGCGAATTGCGGCAAACTTGCAGCTATGACGAAGGTAAATTCCGGTAACAAGTTGCGAAAGAAATCTGCTTCCGTGCTTGTTATTCATGGCCCCAATCTCGATCTCCTCGGAACCCGCGAGCCGGACACCTATGGGCGGGACACCTTGGGCATGATTAACAGCCGCCTCATAAAAGTGGGGGCCGAACACGGGATCAAGGTCGAAACCTTTCAGAGCAATCATGAAGGTGCGCTGATCGACCGCGTACATGCGGCGAAATTGCAGCGATTTGCTTTCATCATCATCAATCCTGCCGGCCTGACTCACACCAGCGTGTCATTGCGAGACGCCCTGGCTGCGGTGACCATTCCTTTCATTGAAGTGCATTTATCCAATATCTATAAGCGCGAGTCCTTCCGGGCCAAGTCCTATTTTTCGGATCTGGCGGTCGGAACTATCAGCGGTTTGGGTAGCCAGGGCTATGAATTGGCCCTGCGCTTCGCCCTGGAACAGAAAGCCTGAACCACAGTTCATGCCATGCCGTCGCGTCCGGCATGAACGGGGAGGAGAAAAATGGATCTGCGAAAACTCAAGAAACTGATCGACCTGGTGGAAGAATCGGGGATAACCGAACTGGAAGTGACCGAAGGGGAAGAAAAGGTCCGCATCGTCAAGAGTGGGCGGCCGGTCACCGAAACCGCCATGACCAGCGGCCCGGTCTACGCGCCGGCGCCAGTCGCGCCGGCCCCGGTTGCTCCGGCACCCGCCCCTGTCGCTGCCGAACCGGAAGGCCAGGCGATCAAGTCACCCATGGTCGGCACTTTTTATCGTTCCGCCACCCCGGGAGCCAAGGCCTTCGTGGAAGTTGGCGATACCGTGAAAAAAGGCCAGCCTGTCTGCATCATCGAGGCCATGAAGCTGATGAATGAAATCGAGTCGGATGCCGACGGCGTGGTCAAGGCCGTCCTGGTTGAGAACGGCCAGCCGGTGGAATACGGCGAGCCGTTGATTGTCGTTGTTTAAGCCGCATCCGCCCGGCGGCGGCGGCACCCACACCCCGGTCAAAAAGAATGTTTGAAAAAATCCTCATCGCCAATCGCGGCGAAATCGCCCTGCGCATACAGCGTGCCTGCCGCGACCTCGGTATCAGGACGGTGGTCGTGCACTCCGAGGTTGACCGCGAAGCCAAGTACGTCAAGCTGGCCGACGAATCGGTCTGCATCGGTCCCGCGGCATCTTCCGCGAGTTACCTGAACATTCCGGCCATCATCAGTGCCGCCGAAGTCACCGATGCAGAAGCCATCCATCCCGGCTATGGCTTCCTGTCGGAGAACGCCGACTTTGCCGAGCGCGTGGAAAAAAGCGGCTTTGTCTTCATAGGACCGCGCCCGGAAACCATACGCCTCATGGGCGACAAGGTCAGCGCCAAGCAGGCCATGATCAAGGCCGGCGTGCCTTGCGTTCCCGGTTCCGAGGGAGCGCTGCCGGAAGAACCAGCGGAACTGATGAAGCTCGGCCGCAAGATCGGCTACCCGGTGATCATCAAGGCGGCCGGCGGCGGCGGCGGACGCGGCATGCGCGTGGTGCACACCGAAGCGGCGCTGAAGAACGCCGTGGCACTGACCCGGAGCGAAGCCCTGGCGGCATTCGGCAACCCCACGCTGTACATGGAAAAGTACCTGGAAAATCCCCGCCACATCGAGGTGCAGGTGCTCGCTGACGAACATCGCAATGTGGTCTCCCTGGGCGAGCGGGACTGCTCCATGCAGCGCCGCCACCAGAAGATCATGGAAGAAGCGCCGGCCCCGGAAATCACCCCGCGGCTGCGAACGCGCATCGGCGACCGCTGCGTCGAAGCCTGCAAGCGCATGAATTACCGCGGCGCGGGCACCTTCGAGTTCCTCTACGAAAACGGCGAGTTCTACTTTATCGAGATGAACACCCGCATACAGGTGGAGCATCCGGTAACCGAGATGATCACCGGCGTGGACATCGTCCAGGAGCAGATCCGTGTGGCCGCCGGAGAAAAGCTGCGCTTTCGGCAGCGCGATATCGAATTCCGCGGCCATGCCATTGAATGCCGCATCAATGCCGAGCATCCCTTCACCTTCGTGCCTTCGCCCGGAAAAATCACCTCCTATCACTCCCCCGGCGGGCCGGGAATCCGCGTTGATTCGCACGTCTATCACGGCTACACCGTGCCGCCCAATTACGACTCCATGGTGGGCAAGATCATTTCCTATGGGGTCGACCGCGATCAGGCCATACGGCGCATGCGTATCGCATTGTCGGAAATGGTGGTCGGCGGCATCCTGACCAATATTCCCCTGCACCAGGAACTGCTCAATGACAATCGCGTCATCAAGGGCGGGGTCAGCATCCACTACGTGGAAAAAAAGCTCGAGCAGCAGAAAAAAGCCGGGGACTAACCAGTCTCATGGGCTACACCAGTCTCGTCCTGGAACTGGAAGCAGACGGGGCCGAGCAGCTTTCGGATGCCTTGCTCGAAGCCGGCGCACTGTCGGTGAGCGTGGAAGACCCTCTCGCGGGCACGCCGTCGGAAGTTCCGCTCTACGATGAACCGGACTGGAAGGAAGCCGGCCGGCCTTCCCGGTGGGCGCGCTCACGATTGCAGGTGCTGATCGCCGAGGATCACCCCGGTGGCCCTGCTGCGATTCTGCAAGAGGCCGCCAGGATCGCTGGCCTGGCGGACGTACCTGACTATCAGGTCGAGCATGTCGCCGATGAAGACTGGGTACGCAAGACCCAGGCACAGTTCGCCCCAATAGCCATCTCCCCACGTCTGTGGATCGTGCCGTCCTGGCACCAGCCTCCGGATCCCCGGGCCATCAATATCGCGCTGGATCCCGGCGTGGCCTTCGGTACCGGCAGCCATGCCACGACCAAGCTATGCCTGCGCTGGCTGGAGTCGCGTATTCGCGGCGGGGAAACAGTGCTCGACTATGGTTGCGGCTCGGGCATATTGGCCATCGCCGCAGCGCGACTGGGCGCTGGCCGGGTTGTGGGCGTGGACATCGAAACCGGTGCCCTGGCCGCGGCCAGGGACAATGCCGCGCGAAACGGGGTCATTGCCGAATTCCTGGACGCGGGCGAGCAACTGGCGATGGAATCCGATATCGTGGTCGCCAACATCCTGGCCAATCCTCTCAAGATGCTGGCACCTGCGCTGGCCCGGCATACCCGGGCAGGCGGCAGCATCGCGCTCGCGGGCGTGCTGACACCCCAGGCCGAAGACGTCATTGCAGCCTACGCCCCCTGGTTCGACATGACACCGGGGGAACAGGAAGACGGCTGGATATGTCTGACCGGAATACGTAGGTACGTCGGAGTACCTCGGAGTAAGTAGGTGAGGGCAGGTAAGCATGGATAACAAGTAAAGGGCATCCGCTTGCGGCATTAGCATGGCTGAAACGCACCTCATCACCCGCTGCCCGGCTTGTACCACCGCGTTTCGCGCCAGCGAAAGCCAGTTGTCGGCACGCGGGGGGCAGGTGCGCTGCGGTCGCTGCGCCACCGTCTTCGACGCGCGAGCGTACGCCCTGCCTGAGATTGCCGAGGCCAGCCCGGTTGAGCCCCTGATCCTCACCCCCACGCCCACAGAGGCGCTGCCGCATGAAATTGAGCCTGAAGTGCCGCCATTGCCAATGGCCATCAAACTTACGGATGCCAATCTTGAGTTCGACTTCGGGCGGCCAAAGCGCGCCGCGCTTGGACAGCATCGGTGGCTGGCGGTCAGCTCAATTTTTGTGCTCGTTGTTGCACTGGCATTGCAGCTTGGCTTTCACTTCCGCGGCGATATCGCCTTGCTGTTTCCGGACCTGAAACCCGCAATGGAAGACCTTTGCGCCCAGGCAGGCTGCAGCCTGCCCTTGCCACGACGAGCGGACATGATGAGCATTGAATCTTCCGACCTTCAGGCCGACACCCTGAATCCGGCGGTCATGGTGCTCTCGGCAACATTAAGAAACAGGGCTCCCTTCGCCCAGGCCAGTCCCGCCCTGGAACTGACCCTGACTGACGCCCAGGATCAGCCGCTCGCCCGGCGGGTGCTCACCTCTGCGGATTATGCATCGCGCGCCGGCGCGGCTGCCCCCGGCCTAACCAAGGAGGGCAAAGACGACGGCTTTGCGCCAGGCACCGAACTGCCGGTCAAAATCTATTTCGACACTTCAGCGGTGCAGGCCACAGGTTATCGCCTGTATCTGTTTTACCCGTGACAGGAATGATTCCCGGCATTTGCGCTATTCTTCGCGGCTTCGCATTTACCACACACTCATAGGAGAGAGACATGGCCAACGTCACCCTCGGCGGCAACCCCATCAATGTCGCGGGAAACTTCCCGCAAAAAGGCCAGACCGCGCCGGAATTCAAGCTGGTCGGCAAGGACCTGAAGGACGTTTCCCTGACGGACTTTGCCGGCAAGCGCAAGGTGCTGAACATCGTCCCCAGCCTGGATACGGCGGTGTGCGCCACCTCGATGCGCAAGTTCAACGAGAAAGCGGCCGGCCTGACCAATACCGTGGTGGTGACCATTTCTGCCGACCTGCCCTTCGCCATGGGCCGCTTCTGCACCGCGGAAGGAATACAGAATGTTGTCCCCCTGTCGCTGATGCGCGGTCGCGAGTTCCTGAAAAACTACGGTGTGGAAATCACCAGTGGCGCACTGGCCGGCGTGGCTGCGCGAGGTGTGGTGGTGCTGGATGAAAACAACAAGGTGCTGCACTCGGAGCTGGTGGCGGAGATCAAGACCGAGCCGAATTACGACGCTGCGCTTGCCGCCCTGAAGTAAATCACCCTGCCGGCACAGCAGTGCCGGCAGAACCGGCTTTCCCCTCTTTTCTGATATTTCATTATGCGCACTCTCATCTGCGGCTCCATCGCCTTCGACAACATCATGGTGTTCCAGGGCCGCTTTCGCGAACATATCCTGCCCGAGCAGATCCACATCCTGAACGTGGCCTTTCTGGTGCCGGAGTTGCGGCGCGAATTCGGCGGATGTGCCGGTAACATCGCCTACAACCTCCGGCTGCTGGAAGGAGAGCCGGTCATCATGGCCACGGTCGGCGCCGATGCCGGCCCTTATCTTCAGCGGCTGGAGCAACTCAACCTTGAGCGCACCTGCGTACGACAGGTCAATGAAACCCTGACCGCCCAGGCCTTCATCACCACCGATCTTGACGACAACCAGATCACGGCATTTCATCCCGGGGCGATGAATCATTCGCACCTGAATCTGGTGACATCGCAGCTCGGCGCAACACTGGCCATCGTCGCTCCGGACGGCCGAGACGGCATGCTGCAACACGCGCGTGAGCTTGCTGCTGAAAAAATCCCGTTCATTTTCGATCCGGGTCAGGGACTGCCGATGTTTTCCGGCCCGGAATTGCTGGATTTCATCGACAAAGCGAGCTATGTCGCAGTCAATGACTACGAAGGAAAAATGCTGGAGGAACGCACCGGCCGCACGCTTGAGGAACTATCGCGCCAGGTCGATGCTCTAATCGTCACGCGCGGCGCGGAGGGCTCTTTCATCCATACCAAGGGTCAACGTATTGATATTCCTTGCGTTAAACCAGAGGCGGTGATTGATCCCACAGGCTGCGGGGACGCTTACCGCGCTGGCTTGCTGTATGGAATTGCCACCGGACGCGACTGGCGGACCACCGGGCAGCTTGCTTCGTTGATGGGTTCTCTCAAGATCGCATCCAGAGGGGGCCAGAACCATGTAGCCACCCGCGCCGACATTGCAGATCAGTATCGCCGTCACTTTGGAACGGAACTCTGACAGGAACACGCCATGAGCACGAGAACATATCCACTCACCCTCTCAATTCTGGCAGTTGCGCTGCTGGTCGCCGGCTGTGCCACGCCAACCAGTTCCGGACGGGCGTACTCCTCGGGACAGGCCCGCCAGGAGCAGACCGTGCGCATGGCGGTGGTGGAATCGGTGCGTGAAGTCACTCTCGAAGGTTCGAAAGGCCCGGTGGGGACAATCGCCGGTGGCGCAATCGGCGGCATCGCCGGCTCCAACGTCGGTGGCGGGCGCGGCTCCACTATCGGATCCATACTCGGGGCGGTTGCCGGTGGCGTTGCCGGTCAGGCAATAGAGCGCAATGTCACCCAGAAGAAGGGCCTGGAGATCACCGTGCGCCTGGACAATAACGAACTGCGCGCCATCACCCAGGAAGCCGACGAGGAGTTTCGACCAGGCGAGCGCGTGCGCCTGCTCTCTGGCGGCGGCGTGACCCGCGTCACCCACTGATTGACACCCGGAGCGCCAGGGCCGCATGCACAAGCCCGCTCTCGATGGAGCCGGCGCCTCGTCACACGCTAACCGCGTCTCACACCGCAACCGCCTGTTAAAGGCAAACAGCCACGCGCAGCGTTGCTGGCTGCTGGTGCGCCTTTGCTGGCACCTCATGAGGGGTTTGCTGGTTGCCTGGCTGGTCTATCCACGCCTGGGTGAACAAGGACAGCGCAGAGCCATGCGTGCCTGGTCGCGCCAGCTGCTCGCCATGCTCTCGGTCAGGGTGCGCATCACGGCTGCCGCCCCATTGGCGCCCCGTTGCATGCTCATATCCAATCACATTTCCTGGCTGGATATTTTTGTGCTGGCGGCGAGATACCCGGCCATATTCGTCGCCAAATCGGAGATACGCCGCTGGCCCCTGGTCGGTTCTCTATGCGCCCGGGCCGGCACGGTGTTCATCGAACGGGGCAGGCACGCATCGGCCAGGCGCACCAACGCCATCTTGAATGCCGCAATTGCCCGTGGCGCCCTCATCAGCATTTTCCCCGAAGGCACAACCACGGATGGGCACCACGTGGGACGCTTTCATGCCGCATTGTTCCAGCCGGCCATCGACTCGGATGCCTCGATCCAGCCTGCGGCCATACGCTACGTCGATGCAGCCGACAATTACTGCGATGCGCCCAACTTCGTCGGTGAAACGACCTTTCTGGAATCCTTGTGGCATATCACTGCCATGCGCAGGATAGTCGCTGAACTGCGCCTGCCGGCATGCATACCGGCCGCGGGACACGACCGTCGTGTTCTTGCCGCGGAAGTGCACACTGCTATTGAGAACTGCCTGCACGCGGCATACGGCAGGGCACCTGAAAAAGCTGACGGTCATCGAGCCGCACTGCGCTAAGTTTTCCGCCCCAGACACAGCCGGAGTCGATCGCCATCAGCCTGTCGTCAAGCTTGAGACCAAGCGCCGACCAGTGACCGCAGACAATGACCGCGTCTGCCGAACGCCGCCCGGGAACATCGAACCAGGGCATGTACCCGGGTGGACTGTTCTTGACCTCGCCCTTGCTCTTGAATTCCATGACGCCCTCGGCAGAGCAGAACCGCAGACGAGTCATGGAATTGACGATGACCCGCAGACGATCCATCCCCTTGAGGTCTTCCGACCAGTGATCAGGCTTGCTGCCATAGAGCCTGGAGAGGAATTTCCGGTAATTGGGCGAGCGCAGCCGGGCCTCGACTTCCGTGGCCAACCCGGACGCGGCGGCAATATCCCATTGCGGCAGCAGGCCGGCATGCACCAGCACAAATCCGTTTTCATGATGCAGCAGGGGACGGGAGCGCAGCCATGCCAGGAGCTCATCCCGGTCAGGAGCCGCAAGCACGGCATCCAGCGTATCGCCCTCTCGTGACTTCTCAAGGCCTTCCGACACAGCCATCAGATGCAGATCATGGTTGCCGAGCACGGTAACGGCACTTGAACCCAGTGACTTTACATAGCGCAAGGTTTCCAGGGACTGCCGACCCCGGTTGACCAGATCGCCCACCAGCCACAGACGATCTTCGCGCCGGCGGAAGCCGCAAAGAACGAGCAACTCCTGAAACTCGGCGAAACATCCCTGGATATCACCTATTGCGTAAGTCGCCATCTCGAGACCAGTGCTTCCAAAACCGGAAGTTTAATCTCTTAACCTACACGTTATCAGCCTTGGTCAGCCGCCGGTATTGAATGGCTTCGGCGATATGTTGCGAACTGATCGGGACCACGCCCGCCAGATCGGCAATCGTGCGCGCGAGCTTGAGCACGCGATGGTAGCCCCGCGCCGAAAGATTCAGCCTTGTAATCGCCTGCTTCAATAGAGCCTGGCCTGCGGCATCCGTGCTGCAATGGGTTTCGATCTCGCCACCCGCCAGTTGCCCATTGCTCTTGCCCTGCCGCTCGAGTTGGCGGCTGTGCGCGTGCTCAACGCGTTGCCTGATCACACTGGAACATTCGCCCCGTGACTGGGACATCAGTTCCTCGTGACGCAGGGATGGCACGGCAATCTGAATGTCGATGCGGTCCAGCAGCGGACCCGACAGCTTTCCGTGATAGCGCAGTACCTGGTCCGGCGTGCAGCGGCAGCGTCCGCTGAAGTGGCCAAGATAGCCGCAGGGACAGGGATTCATCGCCACGATCAACTGAAACGATGCCGGGAACTCCACCTGGCGCGCAGCGCGCGAGATGGAAATTCTTCCCGACTCCAGCGGCTCGCGCAGCATGTCGAGCACATGCCTCTGGAACTCCGGAGCCTCGTCCAGGAACAGCACGCCGTTATGCGCCAGGGAAATCTCCCCCGGACGCGGATTGCCCCCGCCACCCACCACCGCCACGCCCGAGGCGGAGTGATGTGGCGCCCGGAAGGGCCGGCGCCGCCATGAGCTCATGTGAAATCCGCTGCTGCTCAATGATTGCAATGCCGCCGAATAAACAACCCCGCGGCAAGCCGCGGGGTATTTCAAAACAGCGCGAGTTGGTTGTCCCGGTGTAATCGCTGATACGCTTTGCCTTGCTTTTTCACGTACTGCACAATCATCTGCTCATCGCCATGTTTGCCCACCGTACTGGCGAAG
>CAXNIK010000005.1:0-32736 GCA_964202115.1 Burkholderiales bacterium | reverse complement strand
GGCACCTTGGCCGGCGCCCACATGCCCTGAATCGTGGCCGACTCGAAGCCGGGTATGGTTTCCGCGACAGTGGGCAGGTCAGGCAGCAGCGCCGAAGGCCCCTTGCTGGTCACGGCAATCGCGCGCAGCTTGCCGGACTTGATGTGGGTCTGGACGGTGCCTGGCGTGGTGAAAGCAAATTGCAGCCGTCCGGCCAGCAGATCGGCAACCGTGGGTGCGCCGCCCTTGTAGGGAATGCGCACGACGTTCACCCCGGCCATGGACTTGAACAGTTCTCCCGCCAGGTGCGGGCCCGAGCCGGTGGAAGAGGCTCCATAGCTAAACTCTCCCGGCTTGGCTTTGACCAGCGCGATCAGCTCCTTCATGTTCTTCACCGGCAGCGAAGGATGCACCATCACCACGTTGGGTGAGGACACCGCCAACACCACCGGGGCAAAGTCCTTCTGCTCATAGGGCACCGGCTGCATCAGCGGCGTGATCCAGAACGCGCTGCTGTAAAAGCCGAACGAGTAGCCATCGGCGGGCGCCGCCCTCAGCGCCTCCACCGCGATGACTCCAGCCGCGCCAGGCCGATTCTCGACGATCACGGACTGACCGAAGCCCGTGCCCAGGCCCTGCGCCAGGATGCGCGCCGCCAGGTCCAGGCTCCCCCCCGGTTCGGTGGTAATGATGCGGACCACCTTGTTGGGGTAGGTCTGGGCCGATGCGCCGTTGCACACCAGCATGACCGCAGACGCAATCAGTACGGGAAGTACGAGTACGGGAAGTACGGAAATGATTTTCATGACGCCTCCTATTTGCGCTATTTGCACTTGCCCAGGTTAAACCCAGCCCATCGCCCCCAGCACCGCCCCCGCCCCCAGCATCCACAGCAGGTGGATTTTCGTTTTCCACAGCAGCACGAAGGCAATTGCTCCCAGCACCCATAGTGCCCGGTCGGAAGCGGGGTTGCTGTACGCGGAGCCCAGCAGCACTGCGGCGGCAAACAGCAGCGCCACGACCAAGGGTGCCATGCCCTGCTTGAATGCCTGGATGATGCGCAGCTCGCGGTTGCGGTGCATCCAGCGCGTGATCGCCAGCGTCAGCGTGGTGCTTGGGATCAGCAGGCCCAGCATGGAGACGACCGCGCACAGCAGTGCCAGCGCATAGCCACCGCCGTTGAAGCCCGCGTTCCAGCCCAGCAGTGCCACGAACAGGACGTTGGGCCCGGGCGCCGCTTGCGCCAGCGCAACGGACGAGGTGAACTGCGCATCGCTCAGCCAGGCCTGCTCGCCCACCAGGTAACGGTGGAATTCCGGTATCACCGTCATGCCGCCGCCCACCGCCAGCAGCGACAGCGACAGGCAATGCAGGAACAGCGAAAACACATCGTTCAAGGCCAGGACGGCGCTCATGACGCCGCCTTCAGCGATTTCGCCTGACCAAGCTGGCGCCAGGCCCAGGCCCAGCCCAGACCGCCGAGCAGCAACAGCGCCCACAGCAGTGGAAGGCGCAGCAGCGCCACCGCCACAAAGGCCACGACCGCCAGCACCCAGCAGACGACAAGACCCATGGCGTTGCTGTTCAGCGCGCCGGCCAGCTTCACGGCATTGACGGCGATCAGGCTGACAATCACCGCACCCATGCCGCGCAGCGCGCCCTGAACTTCGGGTATGGAGCCCACGCTGGAATACAGCGCCGCCAGCAGCAACACCAGCATGGAGGGAAAAGTCAGCATGCCCGCCATGGCGGCGAGTGCACCGCGCAGGCCGAAGCAGCGATCGCCCATCATCAGCGACAGGTTGACCATGTTCGGCCCGGGCAGCACCTGCGCCACCGCCCAGTCACCGATGAACTCCTCGCGCGTCATCCAGCGCCGTCTTTCCACCAGCTCGTTCTGCGCCACTGCCATGACACCGCCGAAGCCCTGCAGGGCCATGGCGCTGAAGGACCAGAACAGGTCCGCCGGCGATCGGGGCAGCGGGTGGCCGGCCGTTGGCGCGTGTTCGGGCTGAAGCTGCTCCGGAGTCATCGCGTCCATGCCTTTATGATCATTTTCAATGAAACCTCATTTATACAAAAGCATCAATGTGATAATTAATATCAGACTTCCTACAAAACCCGATCCCTGCTAGCCTGATGGTGCATTTACGACATCCGCATCAACGACGACGAGCCGCGCCAGATGGACCGTCCTGCCAAGGAGGAATACCATGAACTACACGCTCACGCCGATGAATTCGCGCGGGATAGGCGCAGAAATTCGCGGCCTCGATACTACCAAGCCGGTGAGCGAAGAGGTGCGCCGGCAACTGAATGCCAACTTCGCCAAGTACCACGTCCTGGCCCTGCGCGACCAGAAGCTGTCCGCCGACCAGTTCCTCGCGTCCTGCGGTCTCTTCGGCGAGATCATGGAGCACCATCGGAAGAACTCCAGCACCGCGGAGAATTCCAGAGTGTATGAAATCAGAAACACCGAAATCGCACCGGGCAAGTATTTCATCAACGGCGCCACCTTCCACACCGATCACTCCAACGATCCCGTTCCGCCCAAGGCCACCGCCCTGCACGCGATATCGCTGCCCAGCTATGGCGGCGACACCCAGTTCCTGGACATGCATCAGGCCTATGACGATCTTTCCGACACCATGAAGCGGCGCATTGCCAAGCTCAAGGCAGTGCACGTATTCCTGAGCAAGTACAGCCCGCGCAAAATGCGCGAGGTGGACGCCGAAACCATGCGGCACACTCCGCCTCCGGCCATCCATCCGCTGGTGCGCACCCATCCGGAGAACGGGCGCAAATTCCTGTACATCAATCCGGTGCGCATCGAATCCATCATCGGCATGCCCGACGACGAGTCGCAGGCCCTGATCGGCGAACTCATGGATCACGCGATGCAGCTCAAGTACGAATACCGCCACAAGTGGCTGCACGGCGACATGGTGATCTGGGATGACCGCAGCGTGCTGCACAAGGCCAACGGCGATTACGACATGAAGGAACTGCGGCGCATGTACCGCCTGATGGTCAAGGGCGTGGTTCACGCCGGTGAAACGCCCACCACCGCAGACCCGAGCCTGCAGCGGCTCCCGACCGGCGTGGTTTGAAAAGGAGACCGACATGAGTTACCGGATCAATGCCATGACAGATCATGGCATCGGCGCTGAAATTCGGGGACTGGATTTGACCAAAGCCATCCCTGACGAAGTGAGAACGCGTTTGAACGCCGATCTTGCCGAACACCACGTGCTCACCATACGCGACCAGAAACTGGCGGCGGCACAGTTTCTGGAGGCGGGGAAACTCTTTGGGGAAATTCAGAAGCATCAGCGAAAGAATCAGAGCACAGCCGAACACCCCGATGTGTATGAAATCAAGAATACCGAGGTGGCACCGGGGCAGTACATCTACCAGGGACCGGAATTTCACACCGATCACTCCAATGAGGCCATCCCGCCGAAGGCAACCATGCTGCATGCCATCTCCCTTCCCACCAGGGGCGGAGATACCCAGTTCGTGGACATGCATGCCGCCTACTATGACCTTCCCGATGCCATGAAGCAGCGCATCAGCAGGTTGCAAGCAGTGCATGTATTCAACAGCAAGTACGCTCCCCGGAAAATGCGCCCGGCGGATGCCGAAACACTGAAGCACCTGTCACCACCCGCCGCTCATCCACTGGTCAGAACCCACCCGGAGAACGGCAGGAAGTTTCTTTACATCAATCCATGCCGGATCGAATCAATCATCGGGATGTCCGACGAGGACTCCCAGGCCCTGATTGGCGATCTGATGAAGCACGCCACGCAGTTGAAGCATGAATACCGTCACAAATGGCTGTACGGGGATCTCGTTATCTGGGATGACCGCAGCGTCATCCACAAGGCCAACGGGGATTACGACATGCGCGAAGTCAGGCGGATGTACAGAATCATGATCCAGGGCGTGGCGCACAAGGATGAAATCGATGCGGCCACTGAATCGACGCCAGAGCTGTCTCAAGCGAGCTGAACACCGAAGGCCTCAACAGGGAGGAACGCCATGAACTACACGCTCACGCCGATGAATGCGCTTGGGATAGGCGCGGAAATCCGCGGCCTCGACACCACCATGCCAGTCAGCGACGAGGTGCGCAGGCAATTGAATGCCGACTTCGCCAAATACCACGTCCTGGCCCTGCGCGACCAGAAGCTGTCCGCCGACCAGTTCCTCGCGTCCTGCGGGCTCTTCGGCGAAATCATGGAGCATCACCGCAAGAATTCGGCCACTCCGGAGAATCCCCGGGTGTACGAGATCCGCAACATCGAAACCTCGCCCGGCAAGTACTTCATCAGCGGCGCCAGTTTTCACACCGACCACTCCAATGACCCGGTGCCGCCCAAGGCCACCGCCCTGCACGCCATCTCGCTGCCCAGCTACGGCGGCGACACCCAGTTCGTGGACATGCACCAGGCCTATGACGACCTGCCCGAGACGATGAAGCAGCGCCTGGGCAAGCTCAAGGCGGTGCATGTGTACCAGAGCAAGTACAGCCCGCGGAAGCTGCGCGTGGTCGATGCGCAAACCATACAGCACACCCCGCCCCCCGCCATCCACCCGCTGGTGCGCACCCATCCGGAAAACGGCCGCAAGTTCCTGTACATCAATCCGGTACGCATCGAATCGATACTGGGCATGCCCGACGAGGAGTCGCAGGCCCTGATCGCCGAACTGATGGCGCATGCGACACAGCTCAAATACGAATACCGCCACAAATGGCTGCACGGCGACATGGTGATCTGGGATGACCGTAGCGTGCTGCACAAGGCCAACGGCGATTACGACATGAAGGAACTGCGGCGCATGTACCGCCTGATGATCAGGGGCGTGGTTCACGCCGACGAGACACCAACCACGGCCGATGCCAGCCTTCAGCGGCTGCCCACCGGCGTGGTCTGAGGAGCCTCAGTCTGGGAAATCGCATTTGACCGTCCCCCGGAAGGCGGAGATACTTCGGCCAGAATCAGAACAAGCTGAATCTTCCCTTTCCGGAGACTGCCATGCCCCTTGCCATTACTGCCAGGAACACCGCTGTCCTGCTGTTCTGCATTGCCATGCCTTTTGCCGGCCAGGCGCGGGCGCAGGCGTTTCCCTCCAAACCCATTCACGCCATTATTCCCTTCTCCCCCGGGGGTGCCGTCGATGTCCCCGCGCGCTCCCTGGGCCCGAAGCTGCAGGAGATCTGGGGGCGCCCGGTGGTCATGGAAAACAAGCCCGGCGCCGGCGGCACCCTGGGCGCGACGGAAATAGCGCGCGCGGCACCCGACGGGCACTCGCTCTTGTTCGTGTCCAACACCCACCTGATCAGCGCCAGCCTCTACCCCAAATTGTCCTACGACGGCGTGCGCGATTTCACTTCCATCATCGGCATGGGCTCGGCGCCCAATGTGGTGGTGGTGCACACCTCGGTCGAAGCGCGCACGCTGGCCGAACTGTTTGCTCTCGCCAAGGCGCAACCGGACCTGATCACTTATGCGTCCTCCGGAAACGGCAGCACGCAACACCTGCTCGGTGCGCATCTGTGGTCGCTGGGCGGCGTGAAGCTGGTGCATGTGCCCTACAAAGGCAGCGGTCCGGCCACCCAGGACCTGGTGGCCGGGCGCGTGCAGACCAGCGTGCCGGGCATGAATAACGTGCTGCAGCAGATCCGTGCCGGCAAGCTGCGCGCGCTGGCGGTCACCAGTTCGACTCGCTCGCGCGACCTGCCCGATGTGCCCTCGGTGGCGGAGATGTTTCCCGGCTACGAAGGCTCGCTGTGGATGGGCCTGCTCGGCCCGGCGAGAATGCCGCGCGAGCTGGTGGCGCGCATGCACAGGGATGTGTCGGCCGCGCTCGCCTCCGATGAAGTGAAAAAGGGATTCACCGGCGCGGGCTTCGACATCGAAATCCGCTCGCCGGAACAGTTCGGCAAGCTGCTGCTCGAGGAGCAGCAGCGCTGGTCCAGGGTCATCAAGGAAACAGGAGCGAAGGTTGACTGAAGCAAACATGATGGTGCGCGGCACCGAACACTGGACGAAGAAGGGCGACGTCCGTCTTTTCATGTGGCACAAGGTGGCGGTCGCCCCCAGCGAGGTGCGCGGCACCATCCTGTTCGTGCACGGCTCATCCATGGCCTCGCAGCCCACTTTCGACCTGAAGGTGCCCGGGCGCGATGACGCCTCGGTCATGGACTGGTTCGCGCGGCGCGGCTTCGAATGCTGGTCGGTGGACATGGAAGGCTATGGGCGCTCGGACAAGCATCGCCCCATCAACAGCGACATGGCCAATGGCGCGGACGACCTGGCCGCGGCCAGCGAATACATCCTGAAGCTGAACGGCGGCAAGCCACTGCTCGCCTATGGCATCTCCTCTGGTGCGCTGCGCGCCGCCATGTTCGCGGCGCGCCATCCGGAGCGGGTGAAACGCCTGGCACTGGACGCCTTCGTGTGGACCGGTGAAGGCAGCCCGACACTGGAAGACCGGAAAAAGAAGCTGCCGGATTTCATCGCCAGGAACCGCCGCCCCGTCGATCGCGCCTTCGTGCAGTCCATCTTCGAACGCGACCATCCGGGCTGCGCCGAGCAGGAAGTCATAGACGCCTTCGCCACGGCGATACTCGCGCTGGACGATTCCATGCCCACCGGCACCTATGTGGACATGTGCTCCAGACTGCCGCTGCTGCAGCCGGAGCAGCTCGGCATGTCGGTGATGATCCTGCGCGGCCAGTGGGATGGCATCGCCAGCTTCGATGACCTGATCGAATTCTTCAAGCGACTGCCCAATCCGGACAAGCAGTTCGCGGTCATGCCCGGCATCTCGCACGCCAGCTTCCAGCAGAAGAACTACCTGCTGGTGTACGACTTGCTGTATTCATATTTCACGCGCGCCGACCCGGTCTATCTGGGCTGAGCCGCGGCACGCCACGCACGTGGCACAGCAGGCGGACACAGAGCCGTCGCAGTGACATGAAGGAGGAGTAGCACGATGGACATAAACCGCACAGGCCCCATCGGCGCCGAGATCACCGGCGTCGACCTGAGGACCGTGGATGACGCGACCTTCGCGAAGATCTACCAGACCTGGCTGGACTGCAACGTCATCGCGGTGCGCGACCAGCAGTTCGACATCGCCGGCTTTCTCGACTACAGCCTGCGTTTTGGCCCCATCAGCCCGCATCCGGTGAAAAAGACGCGCCATCCCGAGGCCCCAGAGGTGACGCTGCTGGGCACGGACAAGTTCCGTCCGGACGGCACCCTGGACCTGAACGTCTATCGGCGTGGCGCCGAGGGCTTTCACACCGACGGTTCCTACGAGCACATCCCCTACAAAGCCACGCAGCTCTACGCCATCGCCATCCCCAGCCGCGGCGGCGACACTTATTTCTCCAGCGCCTATGCGGCCTATGAAGCCATTCCCCAGCGTCTGAAAGACACCCTCGAAAGCAAATACGGACACTTCATCTATGGCGGGCGCACCAGGCGCAATACCCTGCTCAACGATGAAGATCGCAACGCCAAACCGGCGCGCCATCTGCTGATCAAGACCCACATCGAGACCGGAAGGAAGCTGCTCTACTTCGACCAGGGCAAGATCATTCGCATCGAGGGCATGGACGAGGCCGCGAGCGACGCCATCATCGACGAGCTGACCGCCTTCATGGCCGATCCGCCCATGCAGTACCGCCACGTCTGGCGCAAGGGCGATGTGGTCATCTGGGACAACCGCTGCTCCTACCACAAGGCCGCCGGCGACTACCCTCCGGAGGAAGACCGCATCCACTGGCGCGTTTCGATCAAGGACTACGGCGTGAAAGAAGACGGCAGCGTGAGCAAGGCCGAATACTGAACTTCAAATCAACGCCGCGCAGACGGCACCTGCACAGGAGGAGCAAGACAATGGGCATCTCGATGAGGCAATGCAGTATTGGCATGGCGGTGGTTGTAATGGCGGCCTGCCATATTCCGGCGGTCATGGCGCAAGGTGCGGCCGCCTTTCCTTCAAAGCCTGTGACCCTGGTCAGTCCCTATCCGCCCGGTGGCGGCGCCGACGGCGACGGCCGCGTCTGGTCGCAGAAACTCACCGAGATCTGGGGCAAGCCGGTGGTGGTGGACTACAAGGCCGGCGGCGGCAGCACCATCGGCACGCACTACGTGGTGAAAGCACCGCCGGACGGCCACACGCTGCTGCTGATCACCGCAGGCTTCACCGTGACCGCCGTGATGCACCCTGATCTGCCCTATGATCCGGTGAAGGATCTGGCCCCGGTCTCGCTCACGCACAAGCGCGCCGCGCTGTTCGTGGCGCATCCCTCCATGCCCTTCAAGACCTTCCCGGAATTCGTGGCCTACGCCAAGGCCAATCCCGAAAAGCTCAACTTCGGCACCACCGGCGCGGGCAGCATCTATCACCTGCTGGGCGCCTGGCTGAACAGTTCCGCCGGCATCAAGACCACGCTGGTGCACTACAAGGGTTCCGGACCCATGCTGGTGGACATCGTGGCCGGACGCACCCAGGTTGCGCCCACCACCTTCCTCACCGGCTGGCCCTTCGTCGCCTCGGGCAAGCTGCGCGCCCTGGCCACCATCAGCATGGAGCGCTCGCACATCGCACCGGACCTGAAGACCGTGGCCGAGCAGGGCATCGCCGATTTCGATTACTCCTCCTGGGGCGGCATCCTTGCCCCGGCCGGCGTGCCCGCGCCGATACTGGACAAGATCTCCGGGCAGTTCGCCGCGTTCGCCAAAGACCCGGCCACCATCGAGCAGTACAAGAAGACCGGCGCCATTCTCGTCGGCAATTCGCCCGCGGAATTTCGCAAGTACATCGTGACCGAGATCACGCGCTGGGGCCGGCTGATGAAGGAGAACGGCATACAGCCGGGGACGGACGGCTAGCTCCTTCATAAGACCTCCCTCCCCGTGGGGGGGCGGAGAGACAACCCAGGGTGAAAGGCATGCACAAGACCACATTCGCAGTATTCAAAGCGTCGCTTGCGGCTGTGGCCGCCTGTGCCTTCGCTACGTCGGCTACTTCGGCGCTCGCCCAGGCAGGTGGAGCGGCAGCCGGCTATCCGGCCAAGCCCGTGACCATCATCGCCCCCAACCCGCCCGGCGGCGGCGCCGACGGCGATGGCCGGGTGTGGGCCCAGAAGCTCACCGAGGCCACGGGCAAGTCCTTCGTGCTCGACTACAAGCCGGGTGCCGGCGGCACCATCGGTGCGAACTACGTGGCTAAAGCCGCTCCCGACGGCTACACGCTGCTATTCGTCACCTCCGGCTTTGCCGTGACGGCGGTGATGCACCCCAGCCTGCCCTACGATGCCATGAAGGACTTCGCCCCCGTGTCGCTGACGCTGGTCCGTGCCACCCTGCTGGCGGCGCACCCCTCCGCGCCCTTCAGCACCTTCCCGCAATACGTCACCTACGCCCAGGCCCACCCGGGCGAGATCAATTTCGCTACCACCGGCGCGGGCAGCGTCTATCACCTGGTGGGTGCCTGGCTGAACAGCACCACTGGCACCAAGACCACCTTCGTTCATTACAAGGGTGCAGGGCCGCTGCTGCTGGACCTGGCGGCCGGGCGCACCCACGTTGGCCCTACCTCCTTCCTCGCCGGCTGGCAGCTGGTGAAGCCAGGCAAGCTCAAAGCCATCGCCATCATGAGCCCGCAACGCAGCGATCTCGCCCCCGACCTGAAGACCATCGCCGAGCAGGGCATACCGGACTTCGACTACTCGGCCTGGAGCGGCATCATCGCCCCCGCCGCCACGCCGGCGGCGATCACCACCAAGCTCTCCGACCAGCTCGCCGCTCTGGCCAAGGACCCGGCCACCATCGAGTACTTCAAGAGCACCGGCGCCACCCTCATCTGCAACACGCCGGCACAATTCAGGGCCTACCTCACCACCCTAACCGGCCGCTGGGCCAGACTCATGAAGGAAAACGGCATCCAGCAAAGCGTGGACGACTGATCAGGAGAACGAGATGACCCATGGCCTTCGCCGCCTGGACCCGCCGCGCGCCCCGCTCTACTTCGCGCTGTCCTCTTCGACGCTTTCCTGCCTGGCGCTGCTCGCCGCGCTCGCACCGCCGGCCGCGCTGGCGCAGGAGCCATTCCCGACTCGCATCGTCAGGATCGTGGCCGCCACGCCCGCCGGCAGTTCCGTGGACATCGCCGCCCGCATCACAGCGGAAAGGATGTCGAAGAACGTAGGCCAGCAGTTCATCGTCGAGAACCGCGCCGGCGCCAGCGGCCTGATCGGCATCAGGGACGTGGCGCGTTCGCCCGCCGACGGCTACACCCTGGTGTTCAGTTCCACCGGGCCGTTCGCGGTGGTGCCCAATTTCAATCCCGAGCAGGCCGTGGACATCGTCAAGAGCTTCGAGTCGGTGGCGCTGGTGTCCTCCTTCGCGCAATTCTTCGTCGCCGCGCCTGGCATGGGCGTCAGGGACATGAAGTCCTTCGTCGTGAAAGTAAAAGCAGCGCCGGGCAAGTACAACTATGCCCACCCCGGCCTGGGCCAGACGCAGCACATCGCGCAGGCAGCCTTCGTCGACCTGCTGGGCCTCAACATGGTTGCCGTTCCCTTCCCCGGTTCGACGCCGGCGCAGCGCGACGTCATGGCCGATCGCGCCGCGATGGGCATGGGCGGCGCCTCTTCCATCAAGGGCTCGACGCTGGTGCCGCTGGCGGTTCTCTATACCAGGAGACTGGACAGCATGCCCGATGTGCCCACCATGGCCGAGGCAGGCTTTCCCGAGTTCATGAAGCTGTCGAGCTGGTTGAGCTGGAATGCCGTGCTCGCTCCGGGCGGCACACCCAGGCCCATCGTGGCCAGGCTGAACGGCTACTACAACGACGCGCTGCGCGACACCGAGGTCAACAAGCGCCTGGTGGACCTGGGCCAGGAGAACATGGTCGGTTCCACCCCGGAGAGCGCCCGCGAATTCATCGCCAGGGAAGTCAATGCCTGGGCGGCGGTGATCAGGAAGCTGGGCATCAAGGCGGAATGACGCAGGCGACATGCCCCGAACCGGGGGCGTGCTGATTCGAATTTCGCATGGCCGTGCCCGGCCCAGCGCATATAATTTGCCGGTCCCTACTGCACACTTCAAAGAGACCACCATGCCCGCCCAGATCAGCGTCTACGACCCCACCGCCCCTTTCCGTTCCGACGGCCTGCAGGAGCGCATCCTGCCCAGGACCCTGGTGGGCAAGACCGTGGGTTTCATCGACAACACCAAGCCCAATTTCGACAACATTGCCGACGACATGGCCATGCTGCTCAAGGAACGCTACGGCGTGAAGGACATCGTCCGGCACCGCAAGCTGCTCGCCTCGGTGCCCGCGCCCGAAGCGGCCATCGCCGACGTGGTGGACAAATGCGACCTGGTGATCACCGGCTCGGGCGATTGAGGCTCCTGCACGTCGTGGAGTGTCCACGACGCCGTTGAAGCAGCCAGGCGAGGCACGCCTTCGGTGACCCTGTGTTCCACGGCCTTCAAGTCCCTGGGGAACAGCCAGGCGAAGGCGCTGAAGTACCCGGACCTGCCGCTGCTGATCGCGCCGCATCCCTTCGGTGCGCTCAAACGCGACAAGGTGCTGGCCACGGCCGAGCAATGCCTGGCCGACCTGATGAAGCTGCTCAGCGGCGAAACCGCCGGGACGGCCAGCGTGGCGCAGGCCGATACCGGTCCGGCACTGGTGAGCGTCGAGGACGACGTCGATGCCGTCAACCGACTCTACCGCGACAAGCAGTGGACCGACGGCCTGCCCATCGTCCCGCCGACACCTGAACGCGTGAATAAAATGCTCACCGGCACCACGCGCAAGCGCGAGGAGGTGGTGGCCCTGGTCGCGCCCGGCTTCGGCGCCGCCACCGTGGAGCGCATTGCCATCAATGCCGTCATGGCCGGCTGCGATCCGGCCTGCATGCCGGTGCTGATCGCCGCCATCGACGCGGTGAGCTCGCCCGAATTCAACCTGCAGGGCATACAGGCCACCACCAACCCGGTGGCGGTGTGGCTGCTGGTGAACGGTCCGGTGGTGCAGGAGCTGGAGATGAACTACGGCCCCAACTGCCTGGGCCAGGGCAACTGGGCCAATGCCACGCTGGGCCGCGCGCTGCACCTGGTGCTGCTCAACGTCGGACGCGCCCTGCCCGGCGAGATGGACCGTGCCACCCACGGCCAGCCGGGGAAATATCTCTTCTGCTGCGCCGAGAACGAGGCGGACAATCCCTGGGAACCGCTCAACGCCGAGCGCGGTCTTGCCGGCCAGAGCACGGTGACGGTGATCGGCGCCGAGGGCACCACCAACATGAACACCCACTCCAAGGTCGCCGACGACATGCTGCGCGTGGTCGCGGAGACCATGAAGCGCCCAGCCGGCAATGACTACCGCACGGGCGGCGAGCCCTGGATCATTTTCTCCCCCGAGCATGCCGAGGTGCTGAAGTCCGCCGGCCTGTCCAAGGCGGAGGTGAAAAAGCGCCTGTGGGAAGCCTCGAAGATGCCGGCGCGCATGTTCACCAGGCGCGACTACGAGCACTCGGTGCTGGCGCGCAAGCCGATACTGGGCGACATCGGCCCGGACACGCTGCTGCCGGTCTGCAACACCCCCGGGATGCTGGGTATCATCGTCGCCGGCGGACCCGGCACGCATTCGGTGTACGTCAGCAGCTTCGGCAATACGCGCTCGGTGACGCGCCCAGTTGCGTTAATGGTTACGTGAACGGTGACGTGAACGGTGACGTAGACCGTGAGCCAGTGAGATCAATCAACACTTACCAGAGGAAATTCGTCATGCACGCACCCATCAAGGCACTGAGCTGCGCCGCTCTGCTGTGCGCCGGTATCACCGCCCATGCCCAGGGCTATCCCTCCAAGCAGTTGCGCCTGGTCGTGCCCTTTCCACCCTCAGGCCCGGTCGATGTCACCGCGCGCATGCTGGCGCCGAAGTTCCAGGAGAGCTCCGGCCAGGTGGTGATCGTGGACAACCGCGTCGGCGGCGCCACCATCCTCGGTGCGGATGCGGTGGTGAAGGCACCCAAGGACGGCCACACGCTGCTGTTCATGCCCACGCAGATCGCCATCAATCCATCGCTCTTGAAACTGCCCTATGACACGCTCACCGACCTAGTCCCGGTGACGCAACTCACCAACCAGCCCTACATCCTGGTGGCGCACCCGGCCGCGCCCTTCAAGACGGTGAAGGAGTTGATCGCCGTTGCCAAGGCCAAGCCCGGCGGCGTGCGCTGTGCCTCATCGGGCGTGGGCGGCGGCAATCACCTCGCCTGCGAGCTGTTCAACAAGATGGCCGGAACGCAGATCACCCACGTGCCCTACAAGGGCGCGGCGCCGGCGCTGATCGACACCATGGGCGGCCAGGTGGAGATCTACATGCCCAATCCCATCACCGCCTTCCAGCATGTGAAGTCCGGCAAGCTGCGCGCCCTGGCCTTCACCGGCGCCAAACGCGTGAGCGTGCTGCCCGACATCCCCACCATCGCCGAGACCGTGCCCGGCTTTGATGCCGGCGTGTTCATCGGCATACACACCACCGGCGGCACGCCGCGCGAGGTGGTGCAAAGTATCTATCGTGAAACTTCGCGCTTTCTCAAGATGCCCGACATCATCAAGAACCTCACTTCCGAAGGCGGCGAGATCGTGGGCAGCACCCCCGAGCAGTTCGACGCCTTCATGCGTGCGGAAGTGGCGAAATGGGCCGAGGTGGTGAAATTCTCCGGGGCGAAGGCCGAATAGCGATCACGAAAGGGCCGCCATGCAAGATCACGAGGAACCCGGCTACCGGGTGCTGTGGCCACTGGCCCGCATCGAAGTCAAATCGGCCAATGAAACCCGCGGCCTGCCCGACCTGTCGGGCAAGACCGTGGCCGAGCTGTGGGATCAGATCTTTCGCGGCGACATCGCCTACCCGCAACTGCGCGAGCACCTGAAGCAACGCTATCCGGGCATACGCTTCGTCGAGCACACGCAGTTCGGCAACATTCACGGCCCCCGGCAGCGCGAGATACTGGAAGGCCTTCCGGACAAGCTGCGTGCCGCGGGCGTCGATGCCGTCATTTGCGGCATAGGCGCCTGAGGAAGCTGCACGCCCGCCGTGTTGCGGGCCGCCTCCATCGCCGAAGCCGCCGGCATCCCCAGCGTGAGCATCATTGGCTCGGGTTTTCTCAGGCAGGCCGAGCTGATCACGCGCGGCCTGGGCATGCCGCTGCCCATCGCCGAGTATCCCGGCGTGCCCATGGTGGACAGCCGGGAAACCTTCAGCCACAAGGTCGAACACAACCTTCTGCCCGCCATCATCGCCGGCCTGGCGCGCAAGGACGTGAAACCGGTGAAGCAGGCAAGCGGTGAGCCCGCACCGGGCAGCGTGGTATTCGAAGGCACGCTCGATCAGGTGCAGCAGCACTTCCACGACAGGCTGTGGAGCGACGGCCTGCCGGTGATCCCGCCCACGCAGCAGCGCGTGGATGCCTTCCTGGGCTGCACCGACCGCGATCCGGCCGAGGTCATCGCGGTGCTGCCGCAGGAAAGTCGCGCCGCCAGCATCCTGAGCATCGCCGTCAACGGCGTCATGGCCGGGTGCCGTCCGGAATACATGCCGCTCCTGATCGCCATCGTCGAGGTGATGGCCGAGCCGGACTTTCGCATCGAGGATGCCGGCTCCACGCCGTCCATCGAGCTCCTGGTCATCGTCAGCGGCCCCATCATCGGCGACCTGGACCTGAACAGCGGCGCTGGCGTCATGAAGATCGGACGCCAGGCCAACAGCAGCATCGGCCGCTTCGTGCGCCTGTACCTGCGCAACATCTGCGGCTACCGCATTCCACCCGGCGATGGTGACAAGGGCAGTATCGGTTTCACCTTCAATGTGGCCCTGGCGGAGAACGAGTCGTGGGCGCGCGATATCGGCTGGCCCACCTTCGGCGAGGAGATGGGCTTTGCTGCCGGAGACAGCGTGGTGACCATGCAAAGCGTGGTGTCCTTCACCTCGCCTGTCTACAGCTCGGGGGCCGATGCGCTCAGCCATGCGCGCATGTTCGTGGAGGGCATGGGGCCGGCGTTCACCCACTGGTGCTACACCGGACTGAAACGCGGCTTGTGGAATCCGCTGATTGTGCTGGGGCCGAGCATCGCCAGGGTCATCGCCAGCGAATGGACCAAGGACGAGCTGCGCCATTACCTGTGGCAGCACATGACCCTGCCCGCGTCCAAAATGGAGTATCTGGCGCTGCAGGCGGGCGGCGAGCCGCTGGATTTCAGGGAAGCGGTGCGAGAGGGCTATCTGCCGCCCGAGTACATTGCCTCCGATGACCCGCAGCGCCAGTTGCGCATCATCGTCCGGCCGGAGGACATCGGCATCGTCGTGGCCGGGGATCCCGGCCGCAACCAGTCACGCGGCTACATGCCCAATCACATCCAGGGCCCGCGCACCAGCCGGCGCATACGCCTGCCTGCCGACTGGGCGGACATCCTCAGGCGCGCGAAGCAGACCTGAGCCGTCCGAGCGCTGCTTATTCCGCTTCTTTCTCGTCTTCGGGCACCGCGGCTTTTACCGCTTTCTTTCTGGATTTCTTCGGCGGTGCTTCGGGTTCCGGCTTGGGCAGCGAGGCTTCGTACTGCTTCTTGATTTCCTCCTCGAACTCCGACCAGCGCGCCTGAAAAGCGGCCAGGGTGTCATTGGCGCCCTGCGACTCCATCGGCGAGAGCGCCCCCAGATAGAGGGGCGCATAGATCAATGCCGGGGATTGCCATTCCTCGCGCTTAATCGAGAAGGTGGTCATGTCCTTGCAGCGCATGAACAACAGGGGTTGTTTCGACCCCGGGATGTTGGTCGGAATGGCACGATCCAGCACCACCCAGCCATCGCGCTTGCTGAAGCCCCACCACTGCGGTGGCGGATCGGCGGCTTCCTGTATCGGGTGATAGGCCGACCGGGTAATGGGGTCTGCGGTAACGGGATCTGTTGTTTCCATGGAATTTCCTTGCTTCGATAAATGAATAGTTGCCTGCCGGGATCCTGTTCCGTCCGCAACCTGACGAAATGAAATTCCGCTCAATCGCGGAACAGGATGCTGAAAACCTTTTTCATGGTGAGCCGCATGCGCGGCGGCGGCCCATTGACTTCACGGGCTTCAGGGCTAGGTACACGGAGCAACCGAAAGGATTGTCTGCGGCGCCGAAGTGTCTTCGGACTTGGACACCTGCCCGGACCGCGCCGGGACCAGCTCCTGCCATTGCAGATTGCCTACCGTCCTGGAACCGCCGGAACACGGGTGGCGAATGTAGGAGACCTCATAGCCCGGGCAGGGGCCCATGGAGCGCTGGTTTGCGGGGCAGGGTACTTGTCGCTGAAAGGTGCCGCGCATTTCGGCATCCCGGGCCGGGTCCTGGGCAATGGCGCTCAAGGGCGCGAGCAGCATGACTGGCAGGAGCCTGGAAATACAGGTCCGGACCGACCTCAACACGCTGAACCCTCAGGCAAACCTGACCACATGGGCGCCACCGCTGATTGCCGTCGTGAAAAAATGGCCAGACCATTTCCTTTTAAATAATCCCTACATGGGTCCGCTCACTGTATACAGTTTTGCCGCATATGGTTGTAAGCAGGCGTTTATTTTGAAAAGAAAGCCTGCTCCGCGGCGCAGCGCCACGCCTTCTGCAGCGCCACGCCTTCCCGGCCGAGGCAAACGGCTGGGTTATCATGGACATGTCGCCGCCATCGGCTGTATTTCAGGCAAATCCATCATGATCCGTGTTCTGCTCGCCGCCTTTCTGTTGTCAAGCAGCACCCTCAGTCTGGCCCAGGGTTCGCCTGCCCTGCCCCCGGGCGAGGCGCTCTACTCCGTCCACTGCAATGTCTGCCACAGCGCCCAGGTGCACTGGCGCGACAACAAGCTCGCCAAGAACTGGGATGGCATCAAGGGGCAGGTGCGCCGCTGGCAGGGCAATCTGAAGCTCACCTGGAGCGAAAAGGACGTCGACGAAGTCACGCACTACCTGAATACCCTGTACTACCACTATCCGCCGCAGGCAGGCTCCATCAGCCTGAACACGCCGCCGGCGGCCGCGAAGTGATGCTCAGGCCCGGCCGCGGCACCGCCGAAACCCCGGATGGCTGATAACATTCATATTATTTGTCCAATACTATTGCCGAATAAGATACATTATTGATAACAACAAACCCGTCAACCCGCCATGCCATCGTCACGCCGCTCCATCTATCGCCGAGAAGAGCTTGACCCGCTGCTGAATCCGTCCAGCATCGCCATCTACGGCATCTCGCCCAACGCCGCCTCCTTCGGCGCGAAGACCCTGACCAACCTTGCCGCCTACCAGGGAGAGAAGCTGCTCATCAATCCCAAGTACGACAAGGTGGGCGAGCTGCCCTGTTATCCCTCCGTGGCCAGGCTGCCGCAAAGGCCCGACTGCGTCATCATCGCCCTGCCCATGGAGGCAGTGGAAGCCGCGGTCACCGAATGCGCCGTGGCCGGCGTCCGCAGCGTCATCGTCTATGCCTCGGGCTACGCGGAAATGGCCCAGCCCGAGCGCATCGCGCGCCAGCAGCGCCTGGCCGCCATCGCGCGCGAATCGCGCATGAAGCTGCTCGGGCCCAACTGCATGGGCTTCATGAATTTCCCGGCGCTGGCCATGGCCTCGTTTGCCGCCGCGGACCTGAAACTGGAAGTGCCTGCCCGTCCCGGCATCGGCATCGCCAGCCAATCCGGCGCCCTGGGCTACGGCCTGGCGCAGGCCTCGCAACGAGGCGTCACCATCAGCCATGTGCTGGCCACCGGCAACGGCTGCGATGTGAACGTCGCCGACGAGATCGCCTGGCTCTCCGAGCAGCCGGCCTGCGGCGCCATCGTCGCCGTGTTCGAGGGGCTGGAGGATCTGCTCCATCTGCGCGAGGCCGGGGCCATCGCCTGGAACAACGACAAGCCGGTGATCCTGCACAAGCTGGGCACCGGCCCCGCCGGCGCGCGCACGGCCATCGCCCACACCGGCTCGCGCACCGGCGACATCAACCAGTACCGTCGCATCTGCGAAGACACCGGCATGATCATGGTGGAGGACCTGGAAGCAGTGATGGAGACCGCCTCCTTCTTCGCCAAGGCGCCGCGCCGGCCCGCGGCCCGCGGCGTGGCCGTGCTCTCGCCCTCTGGCGGCCTGGGCGTGTCCGCCGCCGATGCCGCGGAAAAGCACGGCGTGCTGCTCCCGCAACCGCCTGCCGATGTGCTCAAACAACTGGAGGCCCTCATCCCCGACTTCGGCTCGCGGCGCAATCCGGCCGACGTCACCGCCGCCGTTGCCGGCGACCTGGATAAAACCGCGCAGTGCTTTCACGCCATGGCGGCCAACCCGGCCTACGGCGCGCTGGTGTTCCCGCAGGTGCTCTACAGCAACCGCACCACTGATCGTTACAAGATGTTCAGCGAAGTCGCCGAGAAACACGGCAAGCCCATATTGCTGCCGCTGCTGGGCGGATGGATCGGCGGACCGGGTTACGTCGAAGCCGAGCAGAACCCCCACACCACGCCGTTTCTTTCCATGGACCGGTGCTTTGCGACGCTGGCGGCGTGGTTCAGGCGGGAGGAGTTGCGGGGGAAGAAGTAAGTCGCCCTCTCACTCCGTCCGCAAATCCAGATTGGTGTCCTTGACCAGTTTCTCCACGCGGCTGATGAAGCTGACGATGGTGTTCTGGAATTGCTCGGGCGTGAACTGCACGACATCGGAACCATCCGAGGTCAGCTGCTTGCGCACATCAGGCGAAGAGGTGACTTCGTTCAAGCCCTTGTTCAGCGCGTTAACAATCGGAACGGGCATGCCGGCCGGGCCGACGATGCCGAAGAAGGACACGTACTCGAATCCCGGCGAGAACTCGGCGAAGGCCGGCGTGTCGGGCAGCGCGCCCATGCGCTTGGGCGAGGTCACCGCCATCAGCTTCAACTGACCCTTCTTCACATAGGGGATGGCCGAGGTGGGCGAGGCAAACAGCATCTGCACGCGCCCGGCCAAGAGGTCGATGAAGCCCGGGCCTATGCCCTTGTAGGGGATGTGCACGATGAACAGCCCGAACTCGTGCTTCATGTACTCGGTGGCCAGGTGGGCGCTCGCGCCTATGCCGGAGGAGGCATAGTTGAGCTTGCCCGGATTGCTTCGCACGTAAGCGAGAAACTCCTTGAGGGTGTTGCCCGGCACCGAGGGGTGCGTCACCAGGGTCAGCGGCGCCTCGGTGAACTGGGCGATGGGCCCAATCACCTTGAGCAGGTTGGGCGGCCGCTTCACCACCACGCCGGCGTTCACGTAAGTGGCCCCCGACACCACCATGATGGTGTAGGCATCCGGCGTGGTCTTGGACAGTTCCTCCAGCGCCACCACGCTGCCCATCTGCGAGGCGCGGTTCTCGACCACGAAGGACTGGCCCCAGCGGTTGGTGATATTGGTCATCATCAGGCGCGCGACGATGTCGGTGCCGCCTCCCGGCGAGGCGCCGACAATGACTTTCACGGGCTTGCTCGGATAGTTGCCGGGCAGGCCGGTGGGCTTTTGCGCTATAGCCGGGGCCGCGACCAGTGTTAGTGACAGCGACAATGACAGCGCGACAGCCCTGGCCCAGCCGTGAGTTCCGAACCGGTTCATCGTCCTACTCCTCCATCTTGATATTGTTCTCCTGCACGATCTTCCTGTAGCGCGCCAGTTCCTCGACGATGAGCTTGCGGAACTCCTCGGGCCTGCTGGCCACCATCTCCGCGCCCTCGGCATCCATCTTGGCAATGATCTCGGGAGCGCTGGCGACTTTGGCAAAGGCCGTATGCCAGATGTTGACGATGGCCGGCGGTGTCTTGGCGGGGGCGAGAAAGCCCGACCAGCTCGAGTACTGGTATTCCGGATAGCCCTGCTCGGCGACGGTCTTCAGATCGGGCATGTGCTTGTAGCGGGTCAGGCCCAGGTAGGCCACCGGTATGAGCTTTCCCGATTTAACGTAGGGCAGTCCGACGAACACCGGTGCCGGCCCGGCCTGTATGGTTCCCGCCATCAGGTCGGTGTGCATGGGTGCGGCGCCCTTGTAGTGAACGAACACCACCTTGGTATTGGAGATGGCATGCAGCCAGGCGCCGGTGATGTGGAAGATGCTGCCCGGGCCGGCGGTGCCGAAGTTGACCTTGCCCGGATTGGCCTTCACATAGGCCATGTATTCCTCGAAGTTCTTCACGCCCAGAGACGGCGGCACCAGCAGGAAACCGCCGCGCCTGGTCATCTGCGTGATGGGGGCAAGATCCCTGGCCGCATCATAGGGCGGCTTGTCGGGACTGAAGGCGGGAATGATGGTCAGCGCCGGCGTCACCGAAATGATGGTGTAGCCGTCAGGCGGCTGCCTGGCCACAAAGTTGATGCCCACGGCCGAGCCGGCGCCGGGCTTGTAGTCCAGCAGCACCGTCTGCCCCAGCGCTTCGGTGAGACGCTGGTGATACAGGCGCGCCTCGATGTCGGTCGACCCGCCCGGGGTGTAGGGCTGCACCAGCGTGACCGGCTTGACCGGGAACTTCGCGGCCTGCGACAGGGCCTGGCCTGCATGCAGCATGGAACAGGCGGCCAGCGCGTGCGCAAGCACCGCGTTGAATGTGCTCTTGAACATGAGATCTCCTTTGAAGACGTTGCATTTTCCGGACCGCTGTCATGCAGGCTTGCGGCGTGGTCCGTCTTTATATTCCCTTACCGCGGACCGTGCAACGCGCCGGCCCCGGGGGCTCCGCTCGAACGCTGTACACTTCGCGATCAATCAGTAAAAGGAGGAGGACCATGCGCCCATTCGAAGGCGTGCGCGTGCTGGATTTTTCGCGCGTGGTGTCGGCACCGTACTGCACGCAGATGCTGGGCTTTCTCGGCGCCGAGATCGTCAAGATCGAAGACCGGGAAAAGGGCGACTCGGTGCGCACCGGCGCCGGGATCGAGGAGCTGAAACAGCGCGGCATGGCCTCGGCCTTTCTGATGTTCAATGCCGGCAAGAAGTCCATGACCCTGGACCTGAAAAACCCCGAGGCCCGCGACATCATCATGAAGCTGGCCGCCACCGCCGACGTGGTGGTGGAGAATTTCCGACCCGGCGTGATCAAGCGCCTGGGGTTCGATTACGAGAGCCTGCGCAAGATCAATCCGCGCCTCATCTACTGCTCGATCTCCGGCTACGGCCAGACCGGTCCCGACGCCGGTACCGCCGCCTTCGACGGCAACATCCAGGCCATGAGCGGCATGATGGGCATGAGCGGCGAGCCCGAGGGCCCGCCCATGCGCGCCGGCTACACCGTGGCCGACACCGCCACCGGCCTGAATGCCGCGGTGGCGATTTCGGCGGCGCTGTACCAGCGTGACCGCCTGCCGCGCGAGCAGCAGCGCGGGCAGTACATCGATGTGGCCATGCTCGACTGCGGCATCTCGCTCACCTCGCAACTGGCCGGCCCCTTGCTGACCGGCGGCATCAAGCCCAGACGCCGCGCCAACCTGTCCATCAATTTCGAGCCGACCGCGGACGTGTACCAGACCGCCGACGGCGCGGTGCAACTGGCCATCATGCGCGAGAACCACATCCAGGCCTTTTTCAGGCTGATGGGCGTCGAGCACCTTAACTCCGACCCGCGCGGCACCACGCGCGAGGCGCGCGTGGCCAACAGCGCCTACATCCGCGGACTGATACAGACCGAGTTCATGAAGGCCGGCACCGCCGAATGGAAGCTCCGCCTGGACGAGGCCAAGTTGCCCTGGGCACCCGTGCTGCAGTTGCACGAGGCCATCGAGCAGCCGCAGGTGAAGCATCGCGGCCTGGTGCTGGAGACGCCCGAGCCCGAGACCGGCATCACCATGCGCACCTTCAACGCGCCTTTCCACTACGAGCACGATGGCCCCAGGGCCTCGTTCCCGCCGCAGCGCCTGGGCGCGCAGAATGAGGAATTGCTGGGCAGTCTGGGCTATACCCCGGCGCAGATCGAGGCATTCAGGAAGAACAAGGTCATCTAGCCTGACCGGCGTAACAGGCAGGGCTCAGCGACTGGCGTAGAAAGCCTGGGTGGCGTCCCAGGCGGTTTTCTGCAGAGAGTCCGCCAGCTCGCGCGGCAGGCCCGCTGTGTAGCTGTTGCCCACCGGGGACTTGCCATAGAGCGCGGCGTAGAACACGCATGCCGCCAGATAAGTCCCGGCCATGCTGGGATGCATATTGTCGGTGTGATGCAGCACCAGATCCGGCTGCGCCTTGAGCGCGCGCTCGAAAGCCAGGCCCACGGGCACCACCAGCGCGCCGACTTCATTGCCCGCGGCGACATAGGCCTCGGCCAGTTGTGCAGTCATATCCATCCTGCCGCGATAGGCCCAGGTCATGTACAGCGCGGTCTTCGCCCCGGATTCGCGTATCCACTTGTCGTACTGGCGCAGCGCGTTCCTGAATCGCTCGGATCGGCGAACGTTCGATGGAAGCGGCTCGGTGCTCTGGCCCTGCAGCACCACCACGTCCCATTTTTGCGACTTCAGCATCGCCGGCAGGCCGGCGGCATGTTCCGAAAGGTTGCTGCCGGAGATGGTCATGGACTTGAACACGCCCTTGCGCGTCTCCGGGTCGGCGGCATGCGCCAGGCTGCGCACATGGCCGTGCACGCTGTTGTTGTAATGGGTGTAGCTGTTGCCGATGAAGAGCAGGTTGCGCGGTGCATCGACGCGGACGACCTTGGGATGAAGCGAAGGCACTGTCGGCTGAGCCTGCGACGGCTGCGCCGGTGCAGTCGCCGGCAACATGCAGGCCAGGGCCAGAAGCGACAGGATCAGCCCAGACCGAAGATAACAATAATTCTGCATCATCCCGTCTATCCTGGATTAACTTGCAAAAATGAATATATTATTCGTGTGGACAGATGCATCTTTCCTCAGCGGCTGGCCTTGGGACCACCGCCGTCAATGGTGATGACCGTGCCGCTGGTATAGCCCTGCAGATCGGAGGCCAGCAGTGCCGCCATGGAGCTGATCTCGTAGGGATGGATGGGACGGCCGAAAGGCATGTCCTTGATGAACTCCTGCCAGCGCTCCGGATCGTTGTACTTGTTCTGCGCGGACTTGCGCAGCGACAGCATCAGCTTCTCGGTCAGCACCGGTCCGGGATTGATGCCGACCACGCGCACATTGTGCTCGGAGGATTCCGAACCCAGTGCGCGGGTGAAGGCGATGAGCGAGGCATTGCCGGTGGAGCCGGCGATGTAGGTGGAGCGCAGACGCTCGCCCGCCACGCCGATGATGTTGATGATCACGCCCTTGCGGCGCGCCTTCATCAGCGAATAGAAAGCCCGGGTGAGATTGATGTAGCCGAACACCTTGAGATCCCAGTAGCCGCGCCACAGCTCGTCGGTGACTTCCTCGATCGACCCGGGACGAATGGCACCGGCATTGTTGACCAGGATGTCGACGTCGGGAAACCTTGCCGCCAGCGCGCGCGCCTCGGACTCCTTCGACAAGTCCGCGGAATGGACGATGACCCCGGGCGCCTTGGCCGCATCCAGCTTCTTCTTCGCCTCATCCAGATCGGACTGGTTGCGCGCCACCAGGATGAGCTTGCAGTCCTCCGCGGCCAGCATCTCCGCGATGGCATAGCCTATGCCCTTGGAACCGCCCGTGATGAGCGCCGTCCTGCCCTTGAGTCCGAGATCCATGTCTTCCCCTTGTTATATATATATGGGCGCAGCGTAGCGCGGGAATGGCCGTGCAAAGGATGGGATGGCTACTCCCCCGTCTCCCTCACCATCTGCTTTGCCCGCAACAACTCGTAGTCCTCGCCCTGCTCCATCACCGCGACCTGCATCAGCACCACGGACTTGTCGTCGCGATCGAACTCGTAGTTCTGCCCCTGCACATGCACGCCGGCCTTGAGCAGGAACTGCACTTCCACGGCATCGATGGAGTAGCTGAGCAGCACCGCGGGCTCGCCGCCGCTGCCCACGCCCTCGTGCAGCCTCACCGGAACCGCGGTCATGGCCAAGGACTGTATGCCCACCGAGCCCTGCTGCGGCGTGTCGCGGCTCAGGCGCCGGATGAGGCCTATGATCCAGTTGTCCCCGCCCTCGGGCTGCAGGCCCACCAGCGAACCCAGCTTCAGCCATTCACCCTTCAGTTGCGGGATGGAGGCGCCAAAACCGCCGGCGCTGACGTCTTCCACGATCCAGTTCTCGATACGCCCCTGGTCGAAGTCCAGCGATGCACTCGGCTCCAGGGCCGAATACACGCCCTGGAAGCCGGAGGTCACGTTCAGACGCGACTTGACGCGGTGGCGCGGATACTGGCGATCGGGCGGCTTGGGCGACCAGTACAGGCCCAGATGGCGCAGCACCTCGATGACCATGGCCGGCTCGTAGCTGCCGCCCAGGTTGAGCGACGAGGGCACGGCGCCGCTGGCGCTGATGGCCTGTATCAACTGCTCCATTTCCTGCGCGGCCTTGCCGGCGGCAAAAAAGCGCAGCGTGGGCGCGTGCTTGGGCGGGCGCGCCAGGCGCAACGGCGGCTGGGCGGAAGCAAGATCGATCCAGTGCGCGATGTCGGGCTGCTGGTCGGGCGTGACCTTGAAGGAGGTGGAGAAATTCGCGATCAGGCGCTCGGCGATTTCGATTTCCAGCGGCAGCATGCTGTCCGGCGAAGACGAGGCCAGCATCACCGCGCGCAGGAATTCCTGCTCCGCAGTGGAGTCGGCCGGCGCCCCGGGATAGGCGGCCACCTTGGTCAGGGTGATCTTGCGCGATTCGGCCGCGGCATACGCCTTGGCCACCACCGCCCACAGGGTTTCATCGAAAGGGCCGTAGCGCATGTAGGCCCATTTCATCTGCGCCGCCAGCGCGCGCAGCGCGCGCACCGTCAAGAGCGGCAGACCGGCCTTGAGCGCATCGGCGCCCTTGACGCCCGAGGCATGCAGGTCGATCAGGGCGACGAAACTCTGCGCCGCCTGCGCCCAGTAGCCGTGGATGGCGCCCCACAGGCGCTGCTCCTGGAAGCGCGACTGGCGCGGATTGGAAATGTAATCGCGCTGCAGCTTGCGCACATGCGGCTGCGACGCCTCGTCGATGAGCAACGTCACCTGCGCGGTGTGCTCGGGCTTGAAGCCTTCGGCGCCGCGCACCGACTCCAGCCAGTGCCCCAGTTCGTCCAGCGCCTTGTAGGCCTCGGTGGACTGGGTCTCCTCGAGCAGGCGCCTGGCCTCCTTGAGATCGGCCATGGGGTGATCGGACCTGGGTCCGCCAAACAGATTCAGCATGAATGCTCCAGAAAAAATGACGTGATTGCTATCAGGCGCTCAATCGGCCTGCCAGCCGGTCGGCGGCGTCATAGCCTTCGTGCATCGCCGTGTAGATATTGCGCGGCGCCACGCAGTCGCCAGCGGCCTCCACCATCATGCCCGTGGCGATCAGGGTTTCCAGCAGCGCGGTGTCCGCGCTACCGGAGATGGCCTGCACCACGAAATCCACGCCGGCGACCTTGCGCTCTCCTTCGCCGCGCGTCTGCATGAGCGCCTCCCCGTCCTTGCTCACGCCGGTGAGCGTGCTGTGAAAATGCCAGCGTATGGGCAAGGCCAGCAATCGCGCCATCAGCATCTGGCGATTGCCCAGGGGCAGCGCCAGCCCGACTTCGGCGGCATTGATGACGATGTGCACCTCGACACCGCGGGCGAGCAGCATTTCCGCCGCGCCCGGTCCCGCCGGCATGCCATCCTCGATGTACACCAGTGCTTTGTTCCCCTTGGGCAACTGCGGGTTCCTCACCACGTCCTCGGCGCGAAAGCGCGGCACGGCGATGGTCGCGCTCGCCGGCAGCGCATCGTAGCGGCTGCCGGTGGCGACGATCACGCCGTCATAGGTGGCGGCTTCGGCGGCGTCGGCGCGCCTGCCGGTGCGCACCTCCACACGCGAGGCGGCCAGGCCACGCTGCAGGAAATCGATGACGCGGCCGAAGGCATCGCGCCCGGGAATGGAAGCCGCCAGCGGCACCATTCCGCCCAGCGTGCCGCCGGCTTCGGCCAAGGTGACGCTCATGCCCAGTTCATTGGCGTGCAGCGCCGCCTGCATGCCCGCCGGCCCGCCGCCCACCACCAGAATTTTTTTCGCTGCAACCTCCTTGGCCACGCGGGTGGGCAGTCTGGCCAGCAACGCTTCGCGCCCGGTGCGCGGGTTGAACAGGCAGCCCATGGACACACCGGTGTCCACGCGCTCCACGCAGTTGTTGCAGGCGATGCACTTGCGCAGGCTGTCGGCCTGCTTCTGTTCCACCTTGCGCGCCCACTCCGGCTCACAGATAAGCCCGCGCGCCATGCCCAGCAGGTCGGCGGTGCCCTCGGCCAGCACGCGCGCCGCCAGGTCCGGGTCCTGCAGTTGACCGGCGGTGATCACCGGTTTTTTGGTGATGAGCTTCACCTGCCTCGCCAGCTCCAGCATGTAGCCGGGCGGCGAATAGAAATCGCCCATGTTGAATTGCTTGGTGGCCTGGGTGCCGCCGGTTACCGAAAAGTAGTCCACGTAGGGCTCGAGGGCACGGATCACCTTGGCCGCCTCTTCCGCGTCCGGCCCGGTGCCGTGGAAGGGTTGGGCCACGCGTATGCCCAGGATGGGCAGCGGCAGGCGGCGCAATGCCTCCAGCACTTCCAGGACCAGGCGCATGCGGTTCTCGATCGGCCCGCCATAGGCGTCGGTGCGCCAGTTGAGCTTGGCGCTGATGAAGCTGTTGAGCAGATGGCCGTGGGTGGCATGCACCTCGGCGCCGTCGTAGCCGCCGTCGATGAGGTTGCGCGCGGTCTGCACAAAACCGGCCACCACTTCCTTGATGTCGGCGAGCGTCAGCGCATGCGCGATCTCGCCGGTGTGCGGCGAGCGCGAGGCACTGGGCGCCCAGATGGCCGTGCCCGAGTACAGGGGCATGGCGGCCAGGCCGCGGTGGCTGATCTGCGCCAGCATCCAGGCGCCGTGCGCATGCACCGCATCGGCAACTTTCCGAAAGTGCGGCACGGTGCGCGGGTCATAGCCTTTGACGTGGGTGGGCCGGCTCAGGCTGGCGACGTGCACCGGCGTGGACTCGGACACGATCATGGCCACACCGCCGGCTGCGCGACTGGCGTAATAGGCGGCATGGCCTTCACTGGGCATGCCCTCCTCGCCCAGGCCGGTGGCATGCGGCAGGAAGACGATGCGGTTGCGCAACGTGCGCTGGCCGATCTGGATGGGCGTGAAAAGCCCGGGGCGGGTATCGCTCATGCTGCTCTCCTGACGTGATGATACTGATGTGATCAGATTAAAGAGCTCTTCATTGATGGAAGAGCCTATCCAACATTATTACTATCAATCAGACCACACCGCTCCGGACTTGCCGGCAGCGGGCCAGGCGATCAGTTCGTTCATCACGGCCTCGGAGTACTGAATGATGGGGCGCAGGCGCTTCAACTTTCCGAGCGGCGTCTGCACCTCGATCAGCCATTGCGCGATCTCGGCCAGTTCCTCCACGCAGGCGTCGGCGGTGGCGATGTCGTGCAGGCCCATGGACACCAGCCACTCCTCGCAGCGCCCCAGCGACACGTTGACCGCGTAGCTGCCACCCTCGACATGACGGCGCTTGAGCGCCACCAGCACACCGAAGGTCATGAGGTAGCCGCCGATGTAGTCCAGCGATGACACCGGAGTGAACTGCGGCGTCTTGCCCCGGCCCGAGGTGTAAGCCATGCCCGAGGCCGACTGCACCACGGTATCGAAGCCGCGGCGCATTTTCCAGGCGCCGGTGTAGCCAAAGGCGTTGAGGCTGGCGCAGACGATGCCCGGGCGCAGCGCATGCACCTGCTCCGGGCCAAAGCCCAGCTTGGCCAGCGCGCCGGGACGATAGGCCTGGCTGAACACATCGCAGGTCTTCATCAAATTCGCAAATTGCTCCTTGCCCGCGGGCGTGGCGATATCCAGCCTGGCGAAGCGCTTGCGGTAACCGGTGTCCCATTCCAGCGCCGGCGAATCCGGATGACGATCGCAGGTGATCTTGAGCACATCGGCGCCGCTCTCGGCAAGCAGCCGCGCGCAGGTGGGCCCGGCCAGCACGCGCGTGAGGTCCAGCACGCGCAGACCCGACAGCGCACGCTCGCCATCGCCCTTGGGAAGAGGCACCGGCGCGCTGTCGCCGATCTTGCGTATGTCCACCAGCGGCTCGGCCGCCAGCGCCGGTGTGTTGGGCAGGGCGCGCCATTCCTCGGGCGTGCGCACCGCGGGCGCGACACCACCCGCCTTGTCCACGGCATCTTCGAGGGCGAAGGCATCCCACTTCAATGCCGCCTCGGCCACCTTGGCCTTGTCGGCAGGCACGCCCAGCACCTTGAGCACCGCTTCCTGGTGCGGCGGATGATTGCAATGGAAATAATTCCAGCGACCATTGGCCACCTGATAGAAGCCGCTCACCGCCTTGCGCTCCCCCGGCGGGTTGCCGTCGATGCGCACATACTTGCTGCTGCGCAGGGAGGCGGTGGCGGCATTGACATCGATTGCTATCGACGGACGCTTGCCGGTCTGTGCCTCGCGGATGTCGGCCATGGCGATGGCCATGGCGCCCAGGGAGGCCGAACCGGCGGTGGCCACCTTGTACTGGGTGCGGTATACCGGGTCGGCGCCGGTGTATTTCACTTCACCGGCTTTGTCCGCGGGCAGTCCGGCGCTGCGCAAGGCCTGCTGCAGGGCGGCGGGAATGGTGATCTCTTGCGTCATGGCTCTCTTCCTTGTGCTGTTATTCGTTTTAAAGGCTGCGCCGCGAATCCATGCCCGCTTCAGCCGGCGGCAACGGCATGCTTGCGGATGAATATACCTCAGCGCAGCAGGGCGATCAGTTCCGACACGCTCTTCACCTCGCGGAAATTGCGTATCACCTGCATGCTCGCCTCCAGGTTGTTTCCGGAGAATTTCGCAAAGGGCCCGAGCTGGCGATACTTCGCCTCGACATCGGCCCAGTCGATGCCCTTGATGGCGGCGCCGCGCGGCGCGTAGACCGTGTTCGCATGCGTCCTGCCGTCGCGGGTCCTGATGGTGACGACGGCCCCGGCCTTGAAGCGCTCGAGATTTTCCGTGGGTGGGGCGGCAACGCGCACCTTGTCCAGCAGCCCGCGTATCACCGGATTGTTGATCTTTTCCTCGAAGGCATGCTCCCAGGCAAAGGCCCGGTCGGCGACGCCGGCTGCTGCGAAATAGGCCGGACTGTGCGCCACGCCGATGAGATCGGTCGGATACTGCGGACCATTCAATGCCTTGAAGCCGGGACGGGACATGGTGATGGTCTCGACCTCTTCGGGTTTGACATTGCCCTCACGCGCGGCATTGGCCGCCGCTTCGGCGACGGCGTGGTTGGAATGGCCGCCGGGCACCAGCTTGATGCCCATGTTGACAAGGATGTCCCAGTGACTGCCCAGGTCGCGGGTCATCACGGCCGGATCGGGTGCGTTGCCGAACACCTCGAGAAAGCCGCCATCGGTCTCGAAGATCTCCTCCTCGGCAATCAGGCCCTTGGCCGCCGCCTGCGCCGCGTTCACCCCCAGCATGGCGGCCAGGCCGGCATGGTATTCACGCGCCACGCTGCTGCGGGCGGCGGCATAGATTCCGCCAATGGAGGTGGCCGAGAGAGCGATCGCGTGCGCCATCTGCGGCGCGGTCAGCTTCATCAGGCGCCCCGCGGCCACCGCCCCGGAAAAAATCACCGCGATGCAGCCATGAAAGCCTTTCTTCTGCAGCCCGCCGATCAGGGCGCCGTTGACCCGGCCCGAGACCTCGTAACCCAGCACCATGGCCGCCAGAATATCCTTGCCGCTGGCGCCGGTCTTCTCCGCCAGCGCCAGCGAAACGGCGGCGACGGTGGTGCCCTGGTGGATGATGTTGCGCAGGTCGCTGTCGTCCGATGCCGCGGCATCGCTCATCAGCGCATTCACCCTTGCTGCGGCGGCCACCGGCAGCTTCTCCTGCGCGCCGAACCACAGCGTGGCCTCGGGCTTGCCGCCGCGCTCCACTTCCATCTCGCGCACGATCTTCGATGAGTCCAGGGTCGACCCCAGCGAGGCGCTGGCGATGGTGCTGGAGATCAGCATCTGCGCGTGCTCTATTGCCTGCGAGGGCAGGTCGGCATAACTCTGCGCCGTGACGAAGTCGGCGATTTGGCGTGCAACAGTCATCCTTGCCTCCGATTTGCTTGCATTGTCAGTCCGCCTTCAGGCCGATGGACTTGGCCAGGTTGGTCCACATCGGCACCTGCACGTTCAGCCACTTGCCGAACTCCTCCGCCGTCATTTCCGAGGTCTCGGTGCCGTCCACCGCCAGGCGCGCCCTTGAGTCCGGAGCGTTCATGCCACGCACGGTTTCGCGGTTGAGGCGGGTGATGATGGCGGTCGGCGTACGCGCGGTGACAAACAGCCCCTGGAAGGAACCCACCTCGAAGCCCGCCAGGCCGGCCTCGATCGCCGTGGGCAGGTCGGGCGCGACCGGGGAGCGCTTGTCGCCGGTGGTGGCGATGGAGCGCAGCTTGCCTGATTTCACATGGACCAGTGCCGAGGAGATGCTGGCAAAGCTGATCTGCACCCGGCCGCTGATCAGGTCGGTCATCACTGCCGAGGCGCTCTTGTAGGGCACGTGCGTCATCTTCACCCCGGTCATCTTCTGGAACATCTCCCCGCCCATGTGGCCGGCGCTGCCAAAGGCGGAGGAGGCGAAATTCACCGCGCCCGGATTGGCCTGGGCGTTGGCGATGAGATCCTTGATGGTCTTCACCGGAAAAGACGGATGCACCACCAGGATGGAAGGTGCAGTGGCTGCGCGCGCCACCGGCGCCATGTCCCGGGCCTGATCGAAGGGCAGGTTGGGGTACAAGGCAGTGAGCACCAGGAAGGAGGAGCCCACCAGCATCATGGTGTGCCCGTCCGGCGGCGACTTGACCATGGTGTCCATGGCGACGATGCCGCCGCCGCCGACGCGGTTCTCCACCACCACCGTCTGCCCCATGGACTCGCCCATCTTCTGCGCGATGATGCGCGCCACCATGTCGGTGGCGCCACCGGGCGGCTGGCCGGCCAGGATACGCATGGGCTTGGATGGAAAATCGGACTGCGCCCACGCGCTGGTGGCAGCAAACGCGCAGGCAGCGGCAACGGCCGCAAGCGACTTCTTGTTCATGGCGCCTCTCCTTCGGATGTGTGGCCGGAGTGGGTTTCGAGAATCCGGAACCGGCTCTGTGATTATCGCGCACAGCATAGTCCAAAACCGCAAACGTCTCAGCGCCATCCACTTCAAGGTGCCCGTTTCAGGAACCCGAAGCCTGCTGGTCAGCGCAGGCCGGGGAACTCCTGCGGATGCGCCATGACGAATGCCAGCCAGCGCTGAAACTCCTGGAGCAGGTGCGCTGAGAACTGCGCCGGCGACGCCTGCTGCGGCTCCAGGCCCAGCGCATGCAGGCCCCGTGTCACTTCCGCCGAGGCAGTGGCGCGGCTCAGGGCATCGTGCTGACGCGCCAGCAGCGGCGCCGGGATGCCAGCGGGCGCCAGCAACCCTACCCAACTGGTGAATTCGAAGCCGGGGACTCCACTGGCGGCCAGGGCCGGTACACCCGGCACCAGCGAGCTGGCTGCAGAGCCGGTCACCGCCAGCATGGTCAGCCGTCCAAGGCGCGACGCCTGCAGCACCGAGGTGGGATTGTTGAAGGTGAGGGCAATGTGTCCCGCGGCCAGATCATCGAACAGCACGTCGGTCTCGGCGTACAGGCGACGCTGCAGGCGGATGCCCGCAAGAGCACTGAACAGCACAGCGCTCAGGTGCGGCCCGCCGCCCAGCGCAGAGGCACCGTAGGCCAGTTGTCCGGGACGCGTGCGGGCCAGCTCGACGAGCCCGGCGACCGAGTCGACACCGAGGCTGTTGCTCACCGCCAGCACCATGGGATTGCGCGCAATCAGGCCCACGGCGCAGAAATCGGCCAGAGGATCGTAGCTGTGCGCACCGCCGAGCAGCGAGCCGATCAGATGCGTGGGCACCGCCATGCCCAGCGTGGCTCCGTCGGGTGCCGCTTGCGCCAGCTGCCGGGCGGCCAGCGCGCCGTTGTCTCCCGGCAACTGCACGATCTGCAGCGGGCGTTGCAGCGCTTCTTCCAGCGCGGGCGCCAGCAGCCGTGCCACGATGTTGGAGACGCTGCCCCGGCTGAACCCCACCAGCAGCCTGATCGTGCCCTCAGCGCCCAAATTCCGTCCCTGCGCGGCGGTACCGGCTAGTCGGCACGAATGTTGGCGTCCTTGATGACCTTCGCCCACTTCGCGGTTTCCGCCTTGAGGAAAGCGGCGAATTCCTCGGGGGATGTGGCCATGGGCACGGCCCCCTGCGCCAGGATGTTGTCCCTCACCTCGGGCGAGCGCAGCACCCTGGACAGATCGCCGTGGATACGCTTTTGCAGCGCCGCCGACGTGGCCGAAGGCACCACCATGCCGTACCAGTTGGTGGCCTCGTAGCCGGGCAGGGTCTCGGACAGGGTGGGAACCTCGGGCAGCACCGTGGAACGCTTGGGACCGAGGATGGCCAGGGCGCGCGCGCGTCCGTCCTTCACCGAGCCCGCGCCCTGCACCACGCTTTGCACATAGACCTGAATGTGCCCGCCGATGAGATCGGTCATGGCCGGGCCGCCGCCCTTGTAGGGCACATGGTGGATGTCAACCCCA
>CAXNIK010000004.1:0-37412 GCA_964202115.1 Burkholderiales bacterium | reverse complement strand
GCCCAGCACTCGGAGCAGACATTGCCACTCGGTATCATTGCGCACCGCTATTGTGAGCCACCTGTCCGGTTGGTTTGTCGGATAAACGCCATGCGGTGTCATGAGGGAATCCCCGTTGCCGGGACGCACGGGAGCCTGCCCAAAGCCGGCCAGAACAAGGGCATCTCCAATCATGGCTGATGCAACCTCGCGGGCTGCAAGGTCTATGTGCTGAGCTGTTCCCGTAAGCCGACGCTGATGAAGACCGGCCAATGTGGCCAGCGCCGCGTGCATTCCGGCAGAGTGATCCATCACGTGGCGCATCTCCATTGGCGGACCATCAGCATATCCGCTCATCCAGCCAAGTCCGCCCCACGCTCCGAACAGCGGGGCGTAGCCTGCGAAGTGGGAATCTGGTCCGCTCTGCCCAGACGAGGAAATCGACACCAGAAGGATATCGGACTTCACCTTGCGCAATTCTCCGAACGCAAGACCCAATCTTGTCATCACGCCTGGCCTGAAGCTTTCCGCCGCGACATCTGAGATCGCCACGAGCCTCTTGGCAATGGATACGGCCTCGGGCCGCTTCAGATTGAGACGTACCGATAACTTGTTGGCCGACACCTGATCGAATGTGGCGGCCTGCATGCGACCATAGACAGCGTGTGGCTTGCGGAATGCATCAGGCCGCGTCTTGCTTTCAATCTTTATGCATTCGGCGCCCAACTGAGACAGCAGATGAGTGCAAAATGGTCCGGCAGCATGAATCGTAAAGTCCAGAACGCGAACGCCTTTCAAGGGGGCGTTTTTCGGGGTCACGGTGCCGACTCCTGCTCATGGCTGCCCAGACAAGGTACCTTGCCCCCGGTAGATAGCGGGGAGCACAGGAAGCGGAATGGAGCCAGAAGAACGCTGGCATGGAGACCACTGGGCAGTTCAACCTGTTCAAAGAGCCCGCGTGATCGCTCGTGTTCACCCTCCACCACCTCAGCCGGTGTGCGGTACTTGGCCGCCGGCACGCTGAGTTGCTGAGCGCGGTGAACTATGTCATCGACCTGGTTTATTGCCATCCATTCCCGGATATGACGGTTGATTTCCGCTCCGCGGCGACTGCGCTCCAGGGGATCATGAAGTGATGGATCCTTGGCCCACACGGGACTACCGAGCAGTTCCACAAGGCCGTTCCACTGATGTTCTTCCAGGGTAAGAAGCTCGATGAAGCCGCCCTTTGCCTCGAATACGCCTCCGTAACGAAAGCTCCGGGTCTTGCGGTGCTCGAGTGATCCGTCGCCAAGTCGCTGCAGCGCGAATGCGCCTACCGCGAGGGTTGCATCCTGCACGGACACATCGACGTACTGCCCTCCGACTTTCGGTATCGCCCACCATGCCGCCAGCGCCGACAGCGCTGCCATGGCCCCACCCTGATAGCAGGCGAAATGACCGTATATCTTGAGCGGGGGTCGATCGGGAAACATTTCGACCGACAATCCATTGGGAAGCAGAAAGCCTTCGCCGGCGGAGTGCAACAGGTTGACTTCCTCGCCATCCCAGTCTGCCTTGGGGCCACTGGAGCCGAAGGGCAGCAGGCTCACGTGCACGAGCTTCGGAAAACGCTGTTCGGTCTGGGAGGATTCCAATCCCAGGTCCCGGCGTTCCCGCAGGGGGGTGTCGTCGATCAGAATATCTGCTTGGTCCAGTTGCTGTTCAAACAGTGCTCTTCCGGCGGGCTCCAAGGGGTCGCAAACGATGCTGTGCTTTCCCGCCGCGAGATAGGCGAACAACGCGCTTTCACCGGTCTGCTCGATGATTGGCGCTGCATTTCGCAGGGGTGATCCGCCACGAGGCTCGGCCATGATGACTTGGGCGCCCATCGTGGCCAGCATCCGGCCTGCATAGGCGGCCGCGACCGAGCGTGACCGTTCGATCACCCGGCACCCTGCCAGCGGTGCCAAGGCCGCCATTCCGGGTTGCGCCGGACTGCCGCTACTCTGGGCTTGGCCAGTCATTCAGCGGATCAGCGGCAATTCAAGGTCACTGGTGGAGCCATCGATGAACACAGGTAACTTGACGTCTCGGGAAGGCAGCGCCGCAGTGGCCAATCCCGGCGTGGTCACTTCACCACGCTGGTTCTCGGCGGCTATCTCGATGTCCACCAGGGCCATATTGTCCTTCACGTACTTGCGCACCACCTTTCCCCTGCAGAAAGTCGTATCGCCGACGATATTAAACCTGCGCATCTCGGTTCGGACACGCTTGATGAAGCCGGCATCTCCCATCCAGTTGGTAATGAGCGAGCACATCCAGGCTGAACGCTGGGGGCCGTAGTCATAGGTGCCGGGCACGCCAACCTCCTTTGCGACCGACTCGCGGTGATGTCCAATACCCGTGTACTCAACTCCTCCGCCAGCCTCCGGATTTCTGAAGTAATGGCCAGGATGCCTTACTGAAGCTTGCAGAACTACTCCATGCGTGTGGCCACGTCCGCTTCCCACCAGGAACCCCATGGTGTCCATTAGGGACAATGGGCCACGTGCGATGGTGGGCAATTCTTCACCCTCGTGTACGTCTTCCCAGTAGAGGACCTTGCCGCCGCGAATAACCTTGGGCTCGTCCAGCACGACCTGGTCGATGCGGTCGCGTTCATCGGACGCGTAATCGTGTTGCACGATTTCCTTGTACTTGCCCGTATCGCGCGCTGCCTTTCGTTCATGGCGTGTGCAGGTGCCAAGCACCCGGGCCACGAGTTCGCTCCTTTGATTGAAATAACAGGCCTCGACGTATTGCAATACCAGCCTGCCGGAGAATTTGCTTTGCTTCTCCTCGACTCCCACAACGCGCTCGATCGCGCTGATTCGATCACCAGGACGCACATGTCGGAAGAGTTCCCAGTCATTTCCCGCATAAAACCCGTGCACACCGGGAAGGCCCCAGCGCGTTCGTCCGACCCAGCCAAATGCCATTGGAAACATCGGGTGGGCGACCATGGTTCCGTATCGCGACTCGGCTCCGTATCCCACCTCGCGATACAGCGGATTGAGGTCGCCGATACCATTGCACCAGTTGCGCATGGTGTCGGGGGTGGCATCCTGAAGGTAGGGGCCCTCCGGACGGAGTTGAAGCCCGATCATTGCACGGGCATCAGCAATCGCTTTGTCGGTAATAAGTCCTTCGGCGGGGGCGTCCCCCACGTCGGACTCCGCTGCGGTTGTCTGGGTATTCAAGTTTGCTTCTCCTTTTTTCTGGCGAAAGCCTCCGCCTGCCGAAATCTCTTCACACGCGATTTAGCGTCGCCCTGCTTCCTGCCTTTGGTTTCGGATCAAGTGTCCGCGACCCAAGCAGCGTGCCTGCTCTCATTTACCGGCTCTGATGACGAAGACCTTAAGAAAATGCATTCTACGCCACCAAATACGCCACCAAATACGCCACCAAATACGCCACCAAATACGCCACCAAATACGCCACCAAAAACCCTCGATGATTGTTCGTGAATCAATAAATTAAACAAATTCAGGGAGAACGACTTACCATATCATGCATCGAATTTCGGATAGCTTAAGTCATGCAGACCCATCCTCTGACCGGACGCCGGGTGATCGAACTGGGCACCATGGTTGCCGCTCCGTTCGCTGCGCACATTCTTTCGCAGCTCGGTGCCGAAGTGATCAAGGTCGAGCCTGCGTGGGGAGACCCCACTCGAAGTTTGGTGCGCGGTGGGCCCAGTGGCACTTTCATCGCCTATAGCCACGGCAAGAAAAGCATCTGCTTCGATCTCACAAATGCGGACGGCCATGCTGCATTCTGCAAGTTGTTGTCTACGGCAGATGCTTTTCTTCACAATCTGGCCCCGAAGACGGTGCGCAGGCTGCGGCTGACCCGGCAAGATTGTGCGCGGATCAAGCCTGATCTGATCTATTGCCACATCCGGGGTTACGGTCCCGGACCGCAAGAAGATGATCTGGCGTCAAATCCGGTCGCCGAGGCGGCCACCGGTGTCATGGAGGCCAATCGGATCAATGGACGGCCAAGCCGTCTCGGGCCTTCGTATCATGACCAGTTCGCCGGAGCCTATGCCGTGATAGGCATCCTTGCTTCAATGCTTCAGCCAGGAGAGCAAGAACGGGTTGTCGAAGTGGGACTGTACGAAACCGGACTGCATGTGGCCTCTCGAGATCTGGTAGGGGTGCAGCTCAAGACCCAGTTGCTTGGCCGCCCCGAGCGCGAACCGCACGGTGAATTCAGCATGCCCGGGTATGGTGCCTACCGCACTTCCGACGGCCGGTGGGTATACCTCCTTATGCTTACCGACAATCACTGGCTCAGGTTCTGCCAGGCGATGCAGCTGCCCCAGGCTGATGATCAGCAGCTGGTGACATTGAAGAAGCGCAAGAAAATGCGTGACCAAGTCGAGGAGATCGTAAAGAACGCCATTGGCGGTTATTCGTTCGATGATGTCGTGCGCCGACTTCAGGCAGTGGGAATGGGTTTCACCGAAGTGCTGCCGCTGGAGCAGGTGTTGGATGCCCCCCAGGCGCGTCAACCGGGCAAGCTGCGGACAATCAACTACCGGGGATTCGAATTTGCCGTTCCCGAGTTTCCGCGGTTCGGCGCAGCCGGGGGTGACCCCCCTACCACCCCGCCGCCGGAGCTGGGGGAGCACACGATCGAAGTCCTGCAATCGATTGGGATGGATGCGATGCAACGCGACGCGTTGCTTGCGTCAGGCGCTGTTGCAGCCGTGAAACCGGACGACTTTCCATGGGCCACCGTGCGCAAACAATCCTGAGCCAATCGCCGGGTCCGGACGGCGCCTTGAATCGTCGATCACCTCTGTGGGACACCGGAGTTACGGATGAAGACTGAATTCCTGGTGCGCGCGCGCCATGCCGTCAATCATGTCAGCCCCAACAGGATGCATGACGATGGACTCCCGCAGAAACTGGGATTTCGCGGGGCACTTGTGCTGGGAGCGGCGATTTACGGGAATATGATTCGTTCGGTGGTTGCGCAACATGGAGAAAACTGGCTTGAAAACGCCGAAGTGAGCGCGCGTTTCCTGAAGCCGGTCTGCAGCGGAGATCAGTTGCGAGTGGCGGTGGAGTCGCTGACCAGCGAATCGGGTGAACCGACCTACAGGATCAGTGCCTTTAACGAGACGGTGTCGGGAGAACTGGCCGCAACCCTGGAAACGGTCATGCCAGACAAGCACCCTCTCCCTGATCCCAAGTCGCTCCTTCAGTCCAACGAATGGATCGGTCCGGTAACCAGGGAGCGCAGTTGGGATCTCATTGAACCAGGCAAGGCCTATCGGCTGTTGCACCACACGCTGCAACGATCGGACAATCTTGCCTGGGCCCAGGTGCTGGAGGACTGCAATCCGATATTCCTGGAAGGTGCAACTCCCCCCGTTCATCCGGCGCAGATTCTGCTTCAGGCGGCCTATGGCGCGAGCAATCAGTTTCGCGGGGATAATGCGGTTCATGCATCCAGCCGGATCAGGGTTAGGAAACTACTCCGGGCTGGCGACGAGGTAACAGTCTTGACCGTGCCGGCCGAGAAATGGGAGCGCAAGGGAAATCACTGGATAACCCTGTACGGGGCGGTCAGGCATGATGGTGACTTGTGTGCGGAGATTTACCATACCCAGATATTTCGGCTGCGAGGCACCTGATTTCAGAGTTATTTGGGGCGCAGAACCTAGGACAGCGATAGTGGAGGAATCAAATGCTATGGTTGAAAAAGAGTATCAGGCCGGGATTGCGCGTGGCGTGTCTGCTGACGCTTGCGGCCCAGGGAGTGGCGCTGGCCCAGCCAGCCAGGGATGCTGAGTATCCGCAACGCCAAGTAAGGATCGTTGTTCCCTTTGCGGCGAGTGGCGCCAACGATATTTTGGCCAGACTGTTTGCCCTGAAGTTGACCGAGCGCTGGAAGCGCCAGGTTGTCGTGGAAAACCGACCGGGAGCCGGCTCCAATATCGGGATGGAGGTGGTTGCGAAATCCACCCCGGATGGGTACACCATGCTGTTTATCGGCTCAAGCTATGTGTTGAATCCGAGCCTGTTCAAGAAGCTGCCTTTCGATCCGGTAAAGGATTTTGAACGAGTGGCTATCGTGGCAACGGCGCCAAACCTTCTGCTTGTCAACAGCTCCGTACCTGCGCGGACAGTCAAGGAACTTGTCTCCTTGGTCAAAGGCGCGCCCGGGAAACTCAATTACGCCTCATCCGGCAATGGATCCAATGGCCATATCTCGATGGAGGTATTCAAGCACATGTCAGGCAGCAAGATTGAGCATATTCCCTACAATGGGGCAGGCGATGCCGTCAATGCACTATTGGCCGGTCACGTTCAAATGATCTTCACTGCTCCAGGCTCGATAGCACAGCACATCAAGACCGGGCGGGTGGTGCCGATCGGAGTCACCAGCCTTGCACGATTGACCGGGTATCCGGAAATTCCGACGATTTCCGAAGCCGGCTTACCGGGTTTCGATGTTTCCAGCGTATTCGGTGTGCTGGTGCCGGGCCAGACTCCTAAGCACATCATCCAGCGGATCAACGGGGAGTTGCTCCAGGTGCTCAAGTACGCCGATGTCCGGGAACGCATTGCTTCGCTAAGCTTCGAACCGGTGGGCAGCTCACCCGAGGAGTACACGGCATCTGTCATGGCGGACCTGGAAAAGTACGCGAGGGTGGTGAAGGCGGCGGGGATACAGCCGGAATGACATTGGCCCTGAATAGGACAGAAGAGCAGAGATCTGACTGAAGTGGCGATTGATGTGAACCGGCGAAAACCGGTTCCCCTGGTGGCCGAAGCTCGCGTGGATCAAAAGGAGGGCGTTATGCGTTTCTGGGATCGAATCTGTTGCGTCGCGGTTGTCATGACGACGCTTGTCGCGCAGGCACTGGCGCAAGTCTATCCAAGCCGCCCGGTACGGCTGGTGTCGGCATTTCCGCCTGGAGGGCCCACGGATATTCTGGCGCGTCCCATTGGCGAGAAGCTAACCGAATCATTTGGTCAACCATTCGTGATCGACTTTCGTACCGGGGCCAACGGAATTCTGGGCAGCGATTTCGTGGCCAAGTCCGCGGCTGACGGGCATACGCTGCTTGTCATTCCAGGCTCATTCACGACCAGTCCCTCGACCCAGAAGTCACTGCCATACGACGTGCTGCGGGATTTCACCGGAGTCAGCCCTTTGGCGCGAGGGCAAATCTTGCTGATAACCAACCCGAAGCTGCCGGTCAGTAACCTGAAGGACTTGATTGCGTTTGCCAAGGCGAATCCGGGAAAGCTCAACTACGGGTCATCGGGGACCGGTGGCTCGGTCCATCTCGGAATGGAAATGCTGAATCTCGTGGCCGACATCAAGATGACTCACATCCCCTACAAGGGGGCAGGGCCTGCGCTGATTGATGTAATTGCAGGGAACGCTGATCTGATGTTCATTGGAGCATCTCCCGCCGTACCTCATATCAAAACAGGAAAGGTGCGTTTGCTCGCTGCGGCAAGCCCCCGTCGATCGGCGGGATTTCCGGATACGCCAACAGTCGCGGAAACAGGTTTTCCGAATTTCGAAATTGGATCGAACTACGGAATTATCGCTGCCGCGGCAACTGCACGTCCCATCATCGCGCGGATAAACGCTGCAATCGAGAAGGCTCTATCTAACGCGGATGTCAGAAAGTTCTATATCGGGAGCGGGGTGGAGCCCTGGTGGGACCAGCCGGAACAGTACACAGCTTGGTTGCGCGAGGATGTTGCAAGGTGGTTCGCAGTGGCAAAGGCGATTAATTACCAGCCGGAGTAACCCGAAGCCCGGCGCCGCAGGTGGAGTTTCATCAGAGGGAGAGGAGACAACATGCAAGTTTCCCGTTTCCTGCGTGCCAGGCACCTCCGCCATCCGGCCACATTTGCATCGCTCTTGATTTCCGGTGCGGCCCTGGCGCAGAGTCCCGCCGATGCCTATCCGGGAAAACCGGTGACTGTCATCGTGGCGCAGACCCCGGGCGGGCCCAACGACCAGGAGGCCCGCGTGTACATGGGCAGGATGCAGACAATCCTGGGCCAGCCCTTCGTGCTCGACTTCAAGCCGGGGGCGGGTAGTGTGATCGGAACGCAGTATGTCGCCCGCTCGGCGCCCGATGGCTACACCCTGCTGCTGGTGGCCATGCCATTGCTCAAGGCCAACAAGGTGCGCGTGCTGGCCATCACCGATGACAAGCGCTCGAAGCACCTGCCTGATGTGCCCACGGTCGCCGAGCAGGGCATACCCGGTTTCAGCTACAGCAACTGGCTGGGCTTCGTGTCGCCTGCTGCGACGCCGGCCGGCATCGTCAACAAGCTGGCCGATTCATTTGCCCGGGTGGCCAGGGTGCCGGAAGTGATTGCGGCCCTCGAAGCCGACGGCACCGTGATGGTAGGCAGCACACCGGCCCAGTTCCGTCAACTGATCGCAACCGAATCGGTGCGCTGGAAGAAGCTGGTGCAGGATGCCGGCATCAAGGTGGAAAACTGATCTCCAGAAAGGCGGCTACGACCGGATTTGAAGCGAGGTCCCTGATGTCTTGAGCCTTGGGCAGTTGCGGCCGGTCGCGCCGGGCATTGACCACGCACAGGAAGCCCAGCGGTTCGGTGTCGGTGGCGCGAAACTGGTGCCAGGTCATGGCCGGGATGTGGATGAGGTCGTGTTCCGCGACCTCTATCACCTTGTCGCCGACCAGGCAGCGGCCGCCGCCGCGCAGGATCATGACGGCATGCATGTGTTCATGTCGCTCCAGCGTGGAATAGCCGCCGGGCTGCATTTCGAAATAGCGCACCTGCGCCGCCAGCGACGGATCATCGAACAGCACCTGGCGGGTGATGTCCTTGAAAGGCGCGCTGCCTTCCTGCTTGTACTGCATTGGCTCTACGCCTTCCCAGCGGCAGTCCGCCAGTTGTGGACGTAACGGCGGCGTGCGCAGCGGGACTGTGCTCGGTGGAGTCTTTTCTTTGGAGTCGTCCATGCCGTTCTCAGGTGCTCAGGTGACAGTCAGTCGGGACTTGCCCGCCACCTTGGCGGCGAACTCGCGTCCGCGTTCGACCAGGCGTTCTCCGGCTATGAGCAGATCGCCGCCGATGAGCAGCATGGTGTCCGGGCCGTAGAAATCCACCAGTTCGTCCACGCGCTCCAGCTTCATGCCGCCGGCCGGCACCGGCATGGACGGTTTCATTCCATGCAGCGGGGCGCGTGCCGCGTCGGCGATGGCGCGGCAGCGCTCGGGCGTGTAGGCGAAGCGCCCGCCATAGCCGGTGAAGATCACCGCGTCCGCGCCCAGCATGCGAAAGATCTTGCCGAACAACAGCGGCGGCGCGATGCGCGCCGCGCCACCCATGGCCGGGTGGGCGAGGATGGCGCATTCAGTGTGCTCTGCCACCAGTTCCTCGAACACCGGCAGGCCGAGCAGCATGGGTGCCACCAGCAGGATCTTCACGCCTTCCTCCCGCGCCATGCGGGCCTGTGCGAACACCTGGCTGGGGGTCCCGCAAAGGCTGGGTGCATACAGTGCATTGCTGCCGGATTCACGATTGGCTCGCAGCACCGCCGCCTGGCAGGCGCGCAGCCGCTTGTCGAAGGGCGAATAGGCCTGGTCGGACAGGCCGTGATCGTCCTTGATGATGTGCAGGCCGGCGAGGGCAAAGCTGTGGCACAGCCGGGCCAGTACTTCGACGCTGGAACCCTGGGGTTTGAGCGCGGTGCAGGTGATGGGACCGGCGTTGACGCCGGTCAGTTTGCGCAAGCCCGCGATACCGTGGCGTGGGCCGCCAAAGGCCGAGGCCAGTTCATCGGGAAATTCCGCGTCCAGCAGCACCACGTCCGCATGCAGCGAGGTGTTGCCGAACAGCATGTTCATGAGCTGGGCGCTACCCGGGCGGGCGGTGGCGGCGGCCAGGCCGATGACGATGCGAAAACCCCCGGCAGAGGGTTCTATCGATTCCACTTTGCCGACGATGTCATCCAGGATGCGCTGCTCGCGCACGCCGGCCAGCGGCATCTCCACGCTCTGCTCCACGCGGATGGCGTCGGCGCGCGCCTGAGCGGTATCGGCTGTGCAGTGGACGAGGTAGGTGGCGCGGATGCGGTGCATGCGGCATTTTAGTACGCGGTCGATTTCATACCTGAATGGCGAGGACGCGCTGCTCATGGGCTGCAACGAGGAGCAGATCCGTGAGGTCCTCAAGCAGCCAGTCGACCGGCTCGACAATCCGCATCCCAGGACCTGAAAAAGCCCGGGAATCGCCGCCCCGAAGCGGCCGGGAACAGGCCGCGGCGCCAGCGCCGGCAAGGTGCGGCATCGGCGGCCATGTCATATCGTCATATGGATATGCGATTGTTGCATCCGGCGTGAAATGGGGTGGATAATATTGGTGCAGTCGGCCGTTTCGACGGTTGGCTGTAGTAGGGCGTGTCACCTTTCCTCCTCCTTTGGGTGACATCTATTGCCGGGATCTTCGGGTCCCGGCTTTTTTTTGCGGAATTCCGGCGAGTGCGTTTGTCCCCGGAGCGCGCAAGCGGGCCCCCGTGTCCCTTCATGCTGATGAAGGGATGCGCATGCTGTCTGGGGGCCTGGGCGGGGGTGAGATAATTGCCCCTTGATGACTGCGTCCCCGCCCCAACAGCCCCAGGAAGTCACGCGCGCGCAGTTCCTGAGCATCTACACCGTGGTGGCGCTGCCCATGTTCCTGGGGGCGGTGGACCAGACGCTGCTGGCCACGGCCACGCCCGCCATCGCCGCGCATTTCGGCGATCTTTACAACACCCCCTGGATCATGTCCGTGTACATGCTCACCAGCGCGGTGACCGTGCCCATCTACGGCAGACTGGGCGATCGCTACGGGCGCCGCGAGGTGCTGCGCGCGGCGGTATGCCTGTTCGTGCTGGGCGCCATCGCCTGCAGTCTTGCACCATCCATGCAGTGGCTGATTTTCGGGAGGGCCATACAAGGCCTGGGCGGCGGTGGTTTGATCTCCCTGTCGCTGGCCCTGATCGGAGACCTGGTGCCAGTACGCCAGCGCGCCGGCTTCCAGGGCTATTTCTCCGCGACGTTCACCGCTTCCAATGTGCTGGGGCCCATGCTGGGTGGGATGATCGTTGCCAATTTCAGTTGGCGGCTGCTGTTCATCGCCTACATCCCCATCGCTGTCTTCGCGGTCTGGCGCATATCAAAGCTGCCCCGAGGCAGTCACAATCCCAATGCGCCGGGGGTGCGCGATGTGGCCGGCATCGTCATGTTCTCCATAGGCATCACCGCGCTGCTGTTCGGCCTGTCCTCGGCCGGACACCGATTCGACTGGCTGTCCTGGCAGATGGCAGCCCTCACCGGAATCGGTCTGGTGGCGTGGACCATCATGTATTGGCATGCCCGCCGGCATCCCGCGCCGTTCTTTCCCTTCGAACTGCTGCGTGATCCGGCCTTGCGCCGGCCGGTGCTCAGCGTCATGTGCATGGCCTTCTGCCTCTTCGCCCTGGTGTTCTACCTGCCCATTTATCTGCAACTGGCGTTGCGCTCGGGCGCGGGCCAGGCCGGTATGCTGCTCATGCCGGTGATGCTGGGCAATGTGGTGAGCGCGCTTGTCACCGGACGCGTGGTGGAGCGTACCGGCCGGCCCCAGCCGCCGGCGGTGGTGGGCTTTACCCTGGTGGCCTTTGCATTTTTCGGATTGGCCCTGCTGGCACCCGGTGCGACACTGATTGCCTCGCTGGGTTTTCTCTGCGGCCTGGGCCTGGGAACGGTCATGCCCACGGCACAGTTGCTGGCCCAGGTGGCGGCCGGCCGCGAGCACCTGGGCGCAGCCGTGGCCATGATCAGCTTGGGCCGCATGCTGGGCGCGGCCCTGGGCACGGCGGTGACAGGCGCCGTGGTCTACACGCTGCTTCCCGATGTCGATGTAAAGGACCTGGTGCGCACGGACGGGGAACAAGGCGGCCCCGAGGTGATACGCGCTTTCCAGGTGGCCTATATCTGTGCCGGCGTCGTTGCTGTGCTGGGCCTGATCAATGCCAGCCGCGTGCCCAAGATCAAAATCTAGAGCCCATTTCATAAACAGCCGCATGTTGAAACCTGAATCCGGTCACACTGAATCCGCTAACAGCCAGGAGTTCAGCCGCGCCCAGTTCCTGCAACTGTTCGGTGCGGTGTTTCTCCCCATGTTCCTTGCGGCGGTGGACCAGACGCTGCTGGCCGCGGCCACGCCGGTCATTGCCGCGGAGTTTGGCGATCTGCAGAACAGTCCATGGGTTGCCACGGCCTACCTGATGGCGGGCGCGACCATGGTGACCGTGTACGGGCGCCTGGGCGATCGCTACGGGCGGCGCCGGGTGATGCTCGCGTCCCTGTCGATATTTGCCCTGGGCGCGCTGGTGTGCTGTCTTGCGCCGACGCTGCTGTGGCTGATCGGAGGCAGGGTGCTGCAGGGCCTGGGCGGCGGTGGACTGATGGCCCTGTCGATGGCCATGGTCGGTGATTTCCTGCCACCGCGCAAACGCGCGGCCTTCCAGGGCTACTTCTCTGCGTTGTTCACCGCCGCGCACGTTTGCGGCCCGATGATTGGCGGGGCGGTGGTGGCCAACATGAGCTGGCGCTGGCTGTTTGCCGCCTATCTGCCGCTGGTGGCAATCGCGGCCTGGCGCATCAGCCTCTTGCCGCAGCGCGCGGCGCATGCCGATGCGCCGGGTGTGCGCGATGCGGCAGGCTTTGTGCTGTTTACCATCGGCATCACCGCGCTGCTGTTCGGCCTGTCTTCGGCAGGACTGCGTTTTGAATGGCTGTCCTGGCAGACCTTTGCCTTTCCGGCCATGGCCGCGCTCACCTGGTGGGCCCTGTACGCCCATGAGCGGCGCCATCCGGCGCCCTTCTTTCCCATCGAGCTGTTGCGCATCGCCACCGTGCGCGGCATCGCGCTGACCACCATGAGCACGGCCTTCGTGCTGCTGGCCCTGCTGTTCTACCTGCCCATCTATCTGCAACTGGCCATGCAGGCCGGGGCCGGCATGGCGGGCGTGCTGCTGGCGCCGGTGATGGCCGGCATGGTCATCGGCGGCATCATCACCGGCTGGGTGGTGTCGCGCACCGGGCACCCTCAGCCCTTGCCGGTGTTCGGCCTGTCCCTGGCCTGCACGGCGCTGCTGCTGATGGCGCTGGCGCCGGCCAACATCGCGCTGGTGGTGAGTCTGGGTTTCTTTGCAGGCCTGGGGCTGGGGCCAAGCATGCCTACCTCGCAGCTAATGGTGCAGTCGGCGGCGGGGCCGGAACGGCTGGGCGCCGCAACGGCCCTGGTCAGTCTGTCACGAACGCTGGGCGCTGCCATGGGCACTGCCCTCACCGGCGCGGTGATCTACAGCATGCTGCCCGATATCGACGTGAGAACACTGTCGGCACCGACCAGCGCCGATGCCCATGCTCGCATCGTCAGCGCCTTTCACACGGCTTTCTTCATGGCGGCGGTGGTGGCTGCGCTGGGTGCCTGGAATGCCAGCCGCGTGCCGAAGCAGAAGCTTTAGTGCGGCGACTTCAGTCCGACTTGCCCTGAAGGAAGGCGATGATGGCCGGCCAGGTTTTGGGGTCCTGCGCATGGAACTGGTGCCCGCCTTCAAACAGGCCCAGCTTCGAATGCGGGATCTGTTTGTGCATGGCCTGCAGATTGGCCGGTGCGGCGATGCCGTCGTAAAGGCCGCCGCAGATGTACACCGGCATTTTCAGCGAGGGCAGACGCGCCCAGGTGTCGTGGTCTATGCGCGCTTCCAGCTGGCGCCGCGAGCCCATGGCGCGCCCCGGCTCGTCCGCGCCGATCTGTTTCTTTTTCATCGAGTCATCGATGAGGGCCTGCCAGGCAGCGGGATTGTCCTTCTGCCATGCCGCGGTACGGCGCGTGTCGGAGACTTCCAGGTGCCGCTTGACAGCTTCCAGTTGCGGCAGCGATTCGAACTCGTGCAGTGGGTAGGAGGCGCCGCCCGCGCCGCCACTGCTGGAGCAGGCCAGCACCAGGCGTTCGACCTTGTCCGGATGACGCAGCGCGAATTCCTGCGCCACCATGCCGCCGAAGGAGGTGCCCATGACCACGCAGCTTTTCCACCCCAGTGCATCCAGCAGAGCACCTGCGTCTTCACCATAGTCGGCCATGCTGTAGGGCACATCGGGCTTGTCGCTCTGGCCCAGGCCGCGCTGGTCGTAAGACAGGGTCTGGAAATGTTTTGCCACTGGCTGGTCGAATGGCGAGGGCTTGTGCCGCAGATCGCGTCCGGTGCCGGTGATCATCAGCAGGCGCGGGCCGCTGCCGTGGATTTCATGATAGATGCGGATGCCGCGTGCTTCGGTGAAAGGCATGAAGGTCTCCTCGCGATGGACAGCCGGCGGTTTTTTCTGGACTCAGAACCGCTCGTCGCTGCGCAGATAGCGCCATTGCCCCTGCGGCAGATCGCCCAGCTTAACATTGCCGATGCGCACCCGTTTCAGGCCGGTGACATTGAGGCCGACAAGTTCGCACATGCGCCGGATCTGGCGCTTTTTTCCTTCGCGCAGCACAAAGCGCAACTGGTCCTTGTTCTGCCAGCGCACCTCGGCGCGCTTGAGCGCCGCGCCATCCAGGCTGAGGCCGTGGTTGAGCAGCGCCATGCCCTCGGGCTGAAGCCGGCCTTCCACGCGCACCAGGTATTCCTTCTCCATGCCCGCGTCCTCGCCGATGAGTTGCTTGGCAATGCGGCCGTCCTGGGTGAGCACCAGGAGGCCGGTGGAGTCGATGTCCAGCCTGCCTGCGGGCGCCAGGCCCTTCAGGTGCGAGCCATGAAAGGTGAGCGGTGCATTGTCGGCGCTTGAGCGGGTGTCCGGCTTGATCAGCACGATGGCCGGACGGTAGGGCGGCTCGGCCTGGGCCGAGACATAGCCCACCGGCTTGTTGAGCAGCACGGTCACGCGTGCCTGCTGCTGGGACTGCGCACCGCGCGCCAGGGTGATGCGCTGGTTGGGAAAGATGCGTGTGCCCAGTTCGGTGACCGGCTGCCCGTCCACCAGCACCCAGCCGCGCTCGATGTAGCTGTCGGCCTCGCGGCGCGAGCACAGGCCCTGCTGCGACATGAGCTTGGAGACGCGCACCTTTTCCATGCGACTGCGGCCTCAGCCCAGGTTCATCACGGCTCTGGCGGCGGCGTCCGGTGCCTGTGCAAAGCCAAAGGCCTGGATCTCCAGAGCGACCGTTCCCAGGTACACGTGCGCAAAGCCGGCTGCCTCGAATGCGCGGGTCAATGACTTGGCGGTAAAGCCGGTCTTGTGGGCAAAGAAGTCGTTGCCGCTTTGCGCGATCTCGGGACCATATCCGTAGATGACATCGTGCACCGTGATGCCGCCGGCAGCCTCGTGGCGATACAGCACGTCATCGATGTCGAGTTCGCGTTCCACGGCGATCTGCATGACTTCGGCGATATCGGGAACGCGCACCAGGATGAAGCCCTCGGACTTGATCACATGCCTGAAACCGGCGAGCACGCGCGGCACTTCGTGGCGGTGATAGTGCTCCAGATTGTGCGAGCAGTACACGGCGTCGTACTCGCCGCCGGGCAGGCTGGTCAGCTCGCGCGCATCGCAGACCACGTCCGGCTTGCCTTTGGGATCGATGTCCAGCAGCACATGCTCCCAGCCGCTAAATACCCCGGGCAGCGCAATGTTCTTGTTGTTGCCGCCTACGTTCAACACTCTTTTCAATCGGGCCTCCGCTGCCCACGTCCGGGTCAGGGCGGAGTGTACACGCTGCGGTACTGCTCCCGCCCTGGCAGGAGGCGCGCGCTGCCGCCCAAGCCCGGAGCAACGGCTTGTGGCATTCTGCGGCCTCACACATTCGCAAAGGACTGCACATGGACATTCCCGCGACGCTGGCCGCCGAAGTCGGGGCATTGCTCAAGGCGCGCAAAGAGACCATCGCCGTTGCCGAATCCGCCACCGGAGGATTGATGTCGGCGGCGCTGTTGTCGGTGCCGGGGGCTTCGGCCTATTTTCTTGGCGGCGCCGCCATCTACACCCGCAAATCCCGCCGCCTGTTATTGGACATGCCGGATAAATTGCCCGCAGGCATGGTCAGCGCGACCGAGCCTTATGCGCTGCTGTTGGCAGCCACGGTGCGTGATCGCTTCGAGGCGAGCTGGGGGCTGGCCGAGACCGGCGCTGCCGGGCCCGCCGGCAACAGCAAGGGTGATCCTGCCGGCCACGCCTGCATCGCCGTGCTCGGTCCGGTACAGAAGTCGATCACCGTCGAGACTGGTATTCCGGACCGGCTTGCGAACATGCGTAGTTTTACTGTCGCGGCACTGGAGTTGCTCAGGGATTGCCTGAAACGCTGAACCGAAACGCTGAACCGAAACGCTGAACTGAGGCGCTGGACCACGCAGCGCTTTCCACATTCAATTGTCATGCGGCACACGGCCGCACCAGGGAGAACCATGAACGAACCAACCAACAAGCCTGCCAATCAAGCCGAAGACGTTGTCTCCGTGATCGGCCGGGAAATCGCGGCCATGCAGGGCGCCCTGCTGGCGCTGACCTCGGTGATGGCGCGCAGCGCCGATGCCGGAGCGGTGGCCGGTCATTTGCTGGCGATCCGCGAAAGCGCGGCCAGGGAGCCAAACAGTTCCCACTTCACCGACATCCTGGACAAGATGATCGATGTCGCCAGGCCGGCAGTGCATTGAAAGCAGGCAGCCCCGAAGGGTGCTGAAGGCCGGCGCGTTTCGGACTACACTTGAGGTTCCGCACTAGACTGTCTGAATCTGGTACTTGCCGATGGACGAACTCGATTTTTCTGCCCCAGGATCCAAACCCGCGCCCAAGCCTGCAGCGCCTGCGCACGCAGCCCCGGCACCGGTGCCGCGAACCGTCTACAACCCGCAGGTCGCGCTGCAGTTTTTCCGCGGCGGCGGAAAAATGGAGGAAGTGGCCGGCGGCAAGACCTTCTTCAACGAGGGTGACAAATCCAGCGGCTTGTTCTCCAAGGGTGATCGCATGTTCCTGCTGCTGGAGGGCGAGATCGGCCTGATGGCCAAGGGGCAGTTCGTCGGGCTGGTGCGTCCCGGGGACATCTTCGGCGAGATGGCGCTGCTGGCCAAAGCGCCGCGCGCCGCCACCGCCATGGCCAAGGTCGCGTGCAAGGCCCTGGCGATGGGCGAAAAGGAATTCAGCACCGCCCTGGAGAAGACGCCGGAATTCGCGCTCATGATGATGACGGTCATGGTGCAGCGCCTGCGCGCAACCATCGCCCGCAAGGGCGGCATGCCCACGCCGGACAGCGTGGCGGAGCGTCCTGCCGTGTTCAACAAGAAGGAACTGGCCGATCTGGCCAGGGAGATCGAGCCCATGAGCTCGGCCGCGGGCAAGGTGATCATGAACGCCGGCGCCACCGGCATCTTCATGTACATCGTGCAGGAAGGGCGGGTCGCCATTTCCATCAACGACAAAGTGATAGAGCGCGTCGGCTCAGGCGGCGTGTTCGGCGAGATGGCCATGGTGGACAATTCCTCGCGCTCGGCCAGCGCCGTGGCCGAGGTGGATTCATCGTTGCTCATGATCAAGCGCGATGATTTCCTGGCGCTGGTCAGGGCCAAGCCGGAGTTTGGTGCCTCCATCCTGCGTACCATCGCCGAGCGCATACGCGCCATGGGCTGAAGGTCATCACGCTCCTTCGGAGATCGCCATGAGTGCAGTCCCGCTGTCGGAAGTGCTCATCAGCGAACAACTGCTGCGCCGCCCCGAGCGGCCCATTCTCTCCACCTTCACCAATGCCGTGATGGTGGAGCTCCACCGGCTGCTGACCGAGGCGCCGGCACAATTCCTGGAAGAAGCCGCGCGGGCGGCGAAGATACTGCCCGGGACACAATCGGGCGGCCTCAGCCTGGTCGGTGACGACGGCACCTGCGTCACGCGTGCGCTGGATGGACGCTGGTCGAAGCACAGGGACAGCGCCGCGCTGCTGGATCGGATCCTGTGTCCGCTGGCGCTGGAGCGCAAGACGCTGCTGCTGTTGTCGCGGCCGCAGCGCTGCTTTGCCGAACTGGAGGCTGTCTACCCGCTGATCGAGGAAGCGCTGCTGGCGCCCTTTTTCCATGATGGCCGGCCCGCCGGCGTGGTCTGGGCGGTGTTCCACAACAGCCAGTTGCAATTCGATATTCACGACGGCTACATGCTGCAGGATCTGGCGCGGATGGTGGTTGGCGCCCGGACGCTGCTGGTGCAGGGCGGCCATTGGCCGCGCTGATCCATTGAGATTTGAGCGTTACTGACGCGCAGCCGCCCAGCCCGCGCCCTTCATGGCATTGCCGCTGACCTGCGCTTCATACTCGATCGAACCGGTGCGAAAGCGGATGCGATCGCCCCGCAGCCGGCCATCTGCGATGGGCAAGGTGCCCTGTGCGGTGGTCAGCGTGCCCTTGAGCATCTGGAACTGCTGCTCAAGCCGCAGCTCGCCCTGCACGCTTCCAGAGAGCTTCCACGTTCCTTCTGCCCGGGCCGGAACGATGTAGAGATACAACTGGCACCAGACCATGCAGTCGGCTTCCTTGATGGTCTCGTCCGGTTCCCACTCGGGGATGGTGTAGGTGTTGATGACGATGCGGCTGCCCGGTTTCATGGTCAGGAAATTGGGCGTGAGTTTTTGCAGGTTCACCGGGATGAGGAACAGGGCCAGCACGCTGGCCCTGGATATGTCCGCCTCGTACATGTCGCCTTCGATGAAGCGTGCCCGGTCCGCGACGCCGGCAGCGGCGGCGGCACGCCGCGAGTAGGCGGTCAGCTCCGGGTTGTATTCCACGCCCACTGCCTGCGCGCCGCGTTTGGCCGCGGCGATGACATTGCGGCCGTCGCCTGAGCCCAGGTCCATGACGAAGTCCTGCGGCGTCACGCCGGCCACGTTCATCATTCTTTCCACCAGATCTGGCGGCTGCGGGATGAACATCACATCCTTGCCCTGCTGCACAGGGGGGGGCTTGAGGGGTTCCGGTGTCGCGGCGCATCCGGCCAACGCCAGTGACAGGCACAGCGCGCGCAAAGCCGAGTGCATGGCCATGGCTCAGGACCCCGACCGGCTGGCCGTCCAGCGCCCGGTGGATGCGCCTGTCAGCGAGCCTTCCATGCTCGCGCCGCTGACGCGACCCTGGTGCTTCACCCCGTCGGCGGTGAAGCTGATGTCCTCGCCGCGCAGGCGGGCGTCGGTTACGGGCAGTGTCTTGCCGCCAACGGTCAAGGTGCCGCTGAGCATCTGGTGGCTCTGCTGCAGCTTGAGCTCGCCCTGGTCCTTGCCGCGGGAGAGGCGCCAGGTGCCGCCGGCCTGGGCGGGGACGATGTACAACTGCATTTCGCACCACAGCGAGCATTCGGATTTTGCCCGGATGCTTTCATCCGGTTCCCAGTCGGTGATCTTGAAGGTGTTGACGACGATGCGCGTGCCGGGTCGGAGCGCCAGGAATTTGGGCTTGAGCTTGTTGAGGTTTTCCGTCAGCAGGAACAGGGCCAGCACCGTGGCCTGGGAGATGTCGGCCTCGTACATGTCCCCCTGCACGAACGTGGCCCGGTCGGACAGGCCGGCGGCTGCGGCCACGCGTTGCGAGTATTCGACGAACTCCGGATTGAACTCCACACCCAGCGCACGCGCGCCGCGTTTGGCCGCGGCAATGACATTGCGGCCGTCGCCCGAGCCCAGGTCGATGACGAAGTCTTTCGCCGTCACCTTGGCTATGTCCAGCATGTTCTCCACCACCTCGGCGGGCTGGGGCACGTAGACCACATCCTTGCCCGGCGTGCCCACCATGGGCTCGATGAGCTGCGGCGGTGTCTGGGCGCAGGCGGTGAAACTGACCAATGAGAGTACTGCCAGCAGACGCGCGGTTTTTTGCATGTTGATTCCCTCAGGCTTCGATACCAGCAAGGCTTCCCTCCTGAGTGGCCGCCATCACCGATCGCGACGAATAGCAATCACCGATCAGGCGCACGCTGATGCCCTGTGCGCGCAGCGGCCCGGCCAGTTCCTGATCGGGCAGGCGCGGGCTGGAATAGGCGAGCAGCGTGACATTGTCGATGCGGGTGGTGTCGCCGGAATAGACATTGGCATGGTCCACCGTGCTGCCGGAGACGCGCACGATTTCCGCCAGCGTGATCACGGGGATGCGCCGCATGGCCATGCGGCGGTTGACGCGCTGGCGCAGCACCAGTGCGATCTCGCTGGCGATGCTGTCGCGCTGAGTGATGATCACCAGCCTGTCGTAGCTGTCGGCCAGGAACTCCGCGCCGTCATAGGTGCCCACGCTGTGGTCCATGTCGTACAGCACCGCGGTGCCCTTGCGCTTGCCTGACTTGGGATTGCTGAGCAGGTCGGCCACGGCGCTGCGCAGATCCTGCACCATGCCGCCGGCCTTGATGCCATCCGGGCATCGCATGCTCGAGCCAGTGGCGAGGATGACCGAGTCCGGCTTCAGCGCCAGCACGTCCTCCGCTGTGGCCCGCTGGCCCAGGCGGAACTCCACGCCGGCATCCTTGGCCGCCCAGTGCTGATAGCCGTAGATGCGCGCGATCTGGCCGCAACCGGGAATGCTGGCATTCAGCCGCGCCTTGCCGCCGACTTCGGCGGATGCACCCAGCAGCGTGACCTGGTGGCCGCGGCGCGCCGCCACCCAGGCGGCCTCCAGGCCGGCCGGCCCGGCGCCCACCACCACGACGCGACGCGGCTGCGCTGCCTTGGGCGGTTGCCATTCGAACTCATCGGCTGCGGCCATGCGCGGATTGACATCGCAGGCCAGCGGCCGGTGCGTGGTGGTCTGCTCCCAGCAACTGTTGCAGTTGATGCACAGCCGGATGCTGTGCTCGCGTCCCTCGCGGGTTTTCTTCACCCAGGAAGCGTCGGCGAGGAAGGGCCGGCCCATCATGACCGCGTCGCAATCGCCGGCAGCGATGACTTCCTCGGCCTCCGCCGGCGTGGTGACTCGGCCCACGCCGTACACCGGCACGCCGCCGGCCGAGTCGCGCACGGTGCGCCAGATGCGCCGGTAGGGCAGCGGCGCATAGGTGCGGTCCGGCGCATGCATTTCCAGCGAGCGGTGGTGCGCGCCCTGGGCCACGCAGAAGTAATCGATCTTGCCGTCGCGGGCCATGCGCGCGGCGATCTGCGCCGACAGCTCCGGATCGACACCGCCGGGCACACCGTCATCGCCAACCAGCTTGATGCCGATGATGAAGCCCTCGCCGCAGGTGGCACGCACGCCCTCGTAGATTTCGCGGATGAAGCGCGAGCGGCCCTCGACGTCGCGGCCGTATTCGTCGTCGCGGCGATTGGACTGCGGCGACAGGAACTGGTGGAACAACAGGCCGTGGCAGCAGGACAGCTCCACGCCGGAGAAGCCGGCGCGTTGCAGCCGGTGCGCGGTGTCCACCATGTGCTCGGTGCGCTGGCGGATGTCGGCAATGGTCATGGCGCGCGGCATGGTCCAGGACAGGTCATCGGGCAGGGCGCTGGCGCCGATGGCGTGCGGGTTGCGTATGCCCTGGTGGTGGCCGCCGCGGCCCGGGTCGCCGATCTGGCCGATCAGGCGGCAGTCGTGCTGCTCCACCGCCTCGGCCAGACGCTTGAAGCCATCGAACTTGCTCTCGTCGAAGGCGCACAGGCGCGCGCCGGGCGGCTGCAGCACGCTGGAGGCCATGGATTCGGTGACCATCATGGCGGCACCGCCGCGCGCCCGGGCCGAGTAGTGGTCGATGAGCTTCTGGCTGACCGCGCCGCCGACGGAAAAGAGCGACGTTACCGCGCTGCCGGCGACGCGGTTCTTCAGCTCGCGCGAGCGCAGCCTGAGCGTGGAGAACAGTCGTGTATAGGCCATGGCGTTGCTGCTCCTGTTGTTCAGTCCCGTTGTTCAGTCCCGTTGTTCAGTCGGTTTCTATCCTGGCTTCCCTGGCGATCTTCGACCAGCGCTGGGTGTCACTGGCGATCAGCCTGCCCAGGTCCTCCGGTGTGCCTTTGCCGTCCGCCGGCTCGTAGCCTCCGGCCTCCAGTTGCTTGCGCACCTCGGGCAGCGACAGCGTGCGGTTCAGCTCCGTGTTCAATCGCAGGATGACCGGCCGCGGCGTGCCTTTGCGGGTCACCAGACTGAACCAGGTGCCGGCCTGAAAGCCCGGATAGGTTTCAGCCACCGTGGGCAGGTCGGGCAGGAAGGGCAGGCGCTTGGGGCCCGCGGTTGCGAGCAGGCGCAGCTTGTTGGCCTTCAACAGCCCCACCACGGAGGAGTAGCCGCCCAGGCTGATGTCGATCTCCTCGGCCAGCATGGAGGTGTTGATCTGGGCATTGCCCTTGAAGGGAATGTGCTGCATCTTGATGCCGGCCATGGATTCCAGCAGCACGCTGCCGAAATGCGGCGGGCCGCCTATGCCGGTGGTGGCGTAGGTGAGCAGGCCGGGCCTGGATTTGGCCAGCGCCACCAGCTCGGGCACGTTCTTCGCCGGCAGGCCCATGCGCGCGATCAGGGTGAGGTTGTAGCCGCCGACCAGGCCGATAGGCGCGAAGTCGCGCGCCACGTCATAGGGCAGCTTCTTGAAGGTGGCCGGGTTCATGGTGAGCGAGGACATGCCGCCGAAGAAAATGGTGTAGCCGTCCGGGTTGGCGTGCGCGGCGATGTCGGCGCCGACAATGGAACTTGCGCCGGGGCGAAAGTCCATGAGCACCGGCTGGCCCAGGAATTCGGTCATCCTGTCGGCGATGGGGCGGGACAGGATGTCGGTGGTGCCGCCTGGGGGGAAGGGAATGACAAAGCGTACGGGCCGGCTGGGATAGTTGGCTTGTGCCCAGCTGTTGTCTGAAAAAATGCCCGTGGACAAGGACAATGCCGCAAGCATCCAGCCGCATGATTTAAGCAATTGCATGATCACTCCTTCTTTGGATTCCGGCGGCCATGAAGATCACACCCGCTTGCCTGCACTACTGCTGCCGCGTGGCCTTCCAGTTGCCGCCACCGTGCACGATGCCCTCGATGCTGTTGCCGTTCACACGGCCCTCGTACTGGGTCTTGCCGACCGTGAAGCTGATCCAGTCCCCGCGCAACTTGCCGTTGGCGATGGCGGTCTTGTTGCCTCCCGAGGCAAGCGCTCCCGACAACACCTGGAATTCCTGTTCGATGCTGAGAAGCTCGCCGCGCGCGCCTTCCAGCTTCCACACCCCGGCGACCCTGGCCGGCACGATGTAGAGCATGGCCACGCACCAGGCGTAACAGTTGCCCTCCATCTTGAAGGTGTCATCGGGCTTCCAGCCGTCTATGCCGAAAGTGTTGGCGACGATGCGCGTGCCGGGCTTGAGCGCGAGGAACTTGGCGGTGAGCTTGCGCAGGTTGTCTGGCAGCAGGAACAGCGCCATCACCGTGGCCTGGGAGATGTCCGCCGCGAACATGTCGCCCTCGACGAACTGCGCCCTGTCGGCGACGCCGGCCTGGGCTGCGTTGCGGCGCGACAGCTCCACCATGTCCGGGTTGAATTCCACCCCCAGCGCGCGCGCCGCGGCGGGCGGCGGCAATGACATTGCGCCCGTCGCCCGAGCCCAGGTCGATGACGAAATCCTGCGGCACCACCTGCGCCAGATCGAGCATGCGCTCGGTCAGCTCCGCCGGCGTAGGCACCCACACCACGTCCTTGCCGGCCTGTCCCTCGACCGGTTTGAATTCCTTCTCGGGCGCCTGTGCCAGGACGGCCGATGCCATCAGGCACAGTAGCCACGCCCAGGTCTTGTGATGCAGTGTCATGCGAGCTCCCCCGGATAATGTTGTCTGTCCTGCCCGCTTTTTGTTCTGCCTGCTTGTTGTTGATTTCGGGCGCTTGTCTGCCGCAGTTGATCGGGCGGCAGGTATCGGTTTATATCATGCTCCGCGCAGGTATTGCAGCCGGCCGGGGCGGCACCGGTGTCTTGTTGTGTCCGTCATCATTGATCACAATATAACGGGTTGCCATTACATGACGTTAATGTAATATTGATTATGATCATAACTGTGTCTGGAGAAGGCTCCGGATACGTTAGTGATGCCGGTCTTTTTCAGGACTTCGACGCAGGGCTCGGTATGATTGCGCTTATTGTGCAAGAAAGCCGAAAACCGAATTCGGCTTTCACATCTCGACGATGGAAGCGAGCGGGCCCTACCATCGACAGGCTTCAGGACAACTCGGCCATCCCTTCCTTGAAGGAGGAGCAGGACTTATGGATGCTGTTGATGTAATCGTGGTCGGCGGCGGCAATGCCGCCGTGTGTGCCGCGCTGGGCGCGGCGGAGAAGGGGGCGAAGGTCATCCTCCTGGAGCGCTCGCCCCAGGAGACGCGTGGGGGCAACTCGGCTTTCACCGGAGGCGCTTTCCGCGTGGTGTACGACGGCGTGGACGACATCAGGAAAATGGTGCCCGACCTGTCCCAGGCCGAGATCGACGGTGCCGACTTCGGCACCTACACCGAAGAGCAGTACCTGGACGAGTGGATGGCGCTCAGCCAGTACCGCGGCGACGCCGACCTGATCGAAATGGTGGTCAAGCGCAGCCTGCCCGCCATGCTGTGGCTGCGCGAGCAGGGCGTGCGCTTCGTGCCGCTGTTCGGTCGCCAGACTTTCAAGGTGGAGGGCAAGCTGGTGTTCTGGGGCGGACTCACCGTGGAGTCTTCAGGCGGCGGGCTGGGCCTGATGCAAAGCCTGTACCGGAAGGCCGAGAAGACACCGAACATCGAGCTTCGCTACGGCACGCGTGCCGTGGGCCTGCGCGAGAGTGACAGCGACGCCAACAGCGGCGGCTGGGTGGTGGAATGCCTGGTGGGCAGGAAGAAGACCGAGTTTGCGGCCAGGAACGTCATCCTCGCCGCCGGCGGCTTCCACGCCAACCTGGAATGGCGCTCGAAGTATCTGGGCAAGAACTGGGATCTGGCCAAGGTGCGCGGCTCGCGCTACAACACCGGCGACGGCATACAGATGGGCATGGACGCGGGAGCCATCCCGCACGGCAACTGGACCGGCTGCCATGCTGTGTTCTTCGATGCCAATGCCGCGCCCTTCGGTGACATCAGCATGCTCGATCAGCAGAAAAATTACTTCACCAACGGCATCGTGGTCAACGCCGAGGGCCAGCGCTTCATCGACGAGGGCGAGGCCTTTCGCAATTACAACTACTCGCAAATGGGCGCGCGCGTGCTCGCCCAGCCCGGCGGTGTTGCCTGGCAGGTGTTCGACCAGCAGACCGTGGACCTCTTGCCCGGCGAATACCGCGTCAAGCACGCCACGCGTTACCAGGCCGATACTCTGGAAGCACTGGCCGACAAGATGGAAGGCCTAAGCCACGAGGGCAAGGAGGGCTTCCTGAAAACCGTGCGTGAATACAACGCCGCGGTGCGCACCGATGTGAAGTTCAATCCGGCGGTGCTGGATGGCCGCTCCACGCCGGGCCTCACCCCGGTGAAGACCAACTGGGCCAACCGCCTGGAGAAGCCGCCTTACGTCGCCTATGCCGTCACCTGCGGCATCACCTGCACCTATGGCGGCCTGAAGGTGAACACCGATGCGCAGGTGCTGGACCAGGAAGACCGGGTCATCCCCGGCCTGTACGCCGCCGGCGAAATGGTCGGCGGCCTGTACTACATCAAGTACGCCGGCGGCGCCGGACTGACCGCGGGCTCGGTGCTGGGACGCGCGGCCGGTAATCACGCCGCAGGGCGGCGCTGACCATGAATACCCTCAGCCGCAAAGTCGTTCGCCTGCTGTTGCAGCGCCGGCAAGCCGGGCTGCCCGCCGAACTGCGCGCCAAGACGCGCATGCACGTGGCCGACGCCGTGGGCATTGCCCTGGCCGCGCGGCGCACCACTACTCTCGCGAGCGAGGCCATTGCCGCCGTGTCCGCCGGCGGCGCTTCCGGACAGTGCAGCGTCATCGGTGACAGCGCCAAGCTGCCGCCGGCCATGGCGGCCTTTGCCAATTCGGCGCTGATCCATATCCTGGATTTCGACGACATCCACGATATTGCGCGGCTGCATCCCAGCTCGGTCACGCTGCCCGCGGCCCTGGCTGCGGCGGAGCTGGCCGGCGCCGGCGGCGATGCCGTGGTGGATGGCGTGGCCCTGGGCAATGAACTGATGTGCCGCCTCGGCCTCGTCTGGAATCCCACGGGCACCGGGCCGGTGTCCGACTGGTTCACCACACAGTTGTTCGGCTACATGGGCGGTGTCGTGTCGGCCGGCGTGGTGCTGGGCCTCTCCGAAGACCAGATGACCTCGGCCTTGGGTCTCGCCTACATGCAGTCTGCCGGCGGCAAGGAAGCCGGCTTTGGCGTGGGTGCAACCGCGCGCGCCATCTACCCGGCCTTCGCCGCCATGGGCAGCGTGCACGCCTGCCTCTTGTCGCGCGCCGGCATCGTCGGGCCGCAGGGGGCGTTCGATGGCAATGCCGGGCTGTTTCGCATCCTGTTCGGGCGCCAGGCCGATGAACAGCAACTGGCCTCGCTGCTGGATGAGACGTCCTGGCTGTTCCGCGACACCGAAATCAAGCCCTGGCCCAGTTGCCGGCTGTCGCATCCCTACATCGCCGCGGCGCAGGCGCTGCGAAAGCAACTGCGCGGGGCAGTGGACAATGAGGTGCAAAGCATAGAGGTCGCGGTGAATGCCTCGGCGGCCAAGCTCTGCCATCCGCTGGAGCAGCGCCGCCGCCCGCAGACCCTGCAGGATGCCAAGTACAGCGTGCCCTATATGACTGCCTTCGCCCTGACCACCGATGTCATCGACCTGAGCACGCTTAATGACGGCATTCTCGCCGACACGAAATTGCAGGCCCTGGCCGACCGCATCACCATCCACGAGACGCTGCCCGACACGCCCGGCCATCCGCCGGCTGAGATCGTCATCAAGACGGTGGACGGGCGCACACTGGAGATGCGCGACAAGTGGAAATCCATGCTGCCCGAGGAGGGCGTGTGGCGAAAATTCAATGCCTGCCTGGAGCAGGCCGGCGTGGGACGTGCCGACCAGGCCTGGCAGCGGTTGAATGCGCTGGACGGGGAAAAGAACATCACCGCCTTGCTGTCGGCGCTGCAATAAAAACACTGAGGAGAATTCCATGAGCGACGTAAAAATCCTGGCCACAGGCCTTAAATTCCCGGAAGGCCCGGTGGTCATGCCGGATGGCTCGGTGGTGGTCACCGAAATCGCCGGCGGACAACTGTCGCGCGTCACCGCCGACGGCAAGGTGTCGGTGTACGCGAAAACCGGCGGCGGCCCCAACGGCGCGGCCATCGGGCCGGACGGTGCCCTGTACGTGTGCAACAACGGCGGCGGTGAATACAAGCCGGGCAGCTTCATTGCCATAGGCCCGGCGAAGGACTACGCCGGCGGCTACATCCAGCGCGTGGACACCAAGACTGGCGAGATACGCACGCTGTACACCCATTGCGGCGAGCGGCGCCTGTCCTCGCCCAATGACATCGTGTTCGACAAGCTGGGCGGGTTCTACTTCACCGATTTCGGCAAGAAGCTTCATCACGCCCGCGATTACGGCGGCCTGTACTACGCCAGCATCGACGGCAAAAGCATCACCGAATTGGCCTATCCGGTGCAGTGTCCGAACGGGATCGGCCTCTCGCCCGATGGCAAGGTGCTGTATGCCGCGGACACCGAAGCCTCGCGGCTGTGGGCCTGGGACATTGAATCGCCGGGCGTTCTCAGGAAATACCCGTTTCCCTCGCCCAATGGCGGCAGGCTGGTCTGCGGCATGCCGGGCTACCAGCGCTTCGACAGCCTGGCGGTGCAGGCCAACGGCGACATCTGCGTGGCCACGCTGATCGGCGGCTGCATCACCGTGATCTCGCCCTCGGGCAGCTACAAGCAGGTGAAGGTGCCCGATGTCTATCCCACCAATATCTGCTTTGGCGGCGCGGATATGAAGACGGCCTACATCACGCTGTCTTCCACCGGACAGTTGGGTGTGACCACCTGGGCGGAAGCTGGACTTAAGCTGAATTTCTGAGGAATCCATCATGGCGACCGAATACGATCTGATCGTCGCCGGCTGCGGCGTGGCGGGCCTGTCAGCGGCCGTCACCGCCGCCGAGCAGGGCGCAAAGGTGGCAGTGCTGGAGCGCGCGCCGCGCAGCGAACGCGGCGGGCAGAGCCGTTACACCGAGGCCTATCTGCGCATGAAAAGCCAGACCGAGGTCACCGATGATTTCGAGACGCACCTGGCGGAGAACGGCGCGGGCTATGTCGATCCGGATTTGATCGCCGACGCCGCGCGTCCGCGCGAATCCTGGCCTGCGCTGGTGAAGCCGCTGAGCATGAACGCGCCGGACCTGATCCAGCACTTTGCCGACAGCGTAGGCGAGACGGTGGCGTGGATGAAGGAGCTGGGCGTGCGTTTCGATTTCCTGCCCACGCAGTTCCTGACCAAGTCCCAGCCGCGTTTGCTTCCGGTGGGCGGAGGGCTGGCCCTGGTGGAGGCGCTGGCGGCGCGCGCCGAGAAGCTGGGCGTGAGTTTTCACTACGAGACCACCGCCGCCCGGCTGATCTGCGATGAGTCGGGGAGTGTCGCGGGGCTGGTGGCCGTGGAGCGCAACAACCGCCATGTGAATTTCAGCGGGCAGGTGGTGCTCGCTTGCGGCGGATTCGAGGGCAACGCGGAAATGCTCACCCGCTACATGGGCCCGCGCGCGGTGTACCTGCGCCCGGTGTGCAAGGGCGGCTATTACAACCGCGGCGAGGGCATACGCATGGCGCTGGACATCGGCGCCGCGCCCTGCGGCGATTTCGGCAGCTACCACGCCGAGCCCATCGATCCGCGCTCGGGCGTGTCCGAGCCCTCGGTGTTCATCTTCCCCTACGGCATCCTGGTCAACCGCGAAGGCCAGCGCTTCACCGACGAGGCGCAGGGCACGGTGGACGCGTATTACGAGCGCGTGACGCGGCGCATCTTCGAGCAGACCCAGGGCATTGCCTGGACGGTGCTGGACGCCAGGCACATGCGCATTCCCAACTACCGCCTGGGCATACGCACCGACCAGCCGCCAATGGTGGCTGATACGCTCGCTGCATTGGCGAAGATCATGGGTGTGCCGGCCGCTGCGCTGGAGAAGACCGTGGCCGATTACAACGCCGCCTGCATGCCGGGCAACTTCAAGCCATTGGAGCTGGATGGCCTGGCCACGCGCGGCCTCTCCCCGCCCAAATCCAACTGGGCGCTGCCCCTGCACGAGGCGCCTTTTCATGCCTATCCCATCATTTCTTCCAATGTGTTTACCTTCGGCGGCCTGAAGGTGGATACCGCGGCGCGGGTACTCAACCGCGACGGCGATGCCATACCCGGCCTGTATGCCGCCGGCGAAACCGTGGGCATGTACTACGGCAATTACACCGGCGCCACCTCCGTGCTGAAGGGCATGGTGTTCGGCCGCCTGGCTGGCGTGGCTGGAGCGGCGGCAAGGCGCGCGGCGCACTGAAGGGGCTCGGAAAAATGTTCCAGCTCGACGAATTCGACGGCCGGGTTGCCCTGGTCACCGGCGGCGCCGGTGGCATAGGCCGGGCTGTCGTTGAAGCCCTGCGCCTGCATGGCGTCACGACCATCGCCGCCGGCGTCAACGGGACTCAGGTGGTCGATGATTGCGATTTCAAGCGTCAGCCCGAAACGCTGGTTCGCCTGGATGTCACCCGCAAGGCTGACATTGTTGCCCTGGTCGAGCGCATGCGCGCCCAGTTGGGCCGCGTCGATATCCTCGTTAATGTCGCCGGCGTGGTGTCCTTCGGCAGCGCCGAGCAACTGGCGGAAGCCGAGTGGGACCGTGTCCTCGACATCAACCTGAAAGGCACCTTCCTGGCCTGCCAGGCGGTGATGGCGATTATGAAAAAGCAGGGCTTCGGCCGCATCATCAACCTGGGCTCGGTGGTGGGCCGCAACGGCGGCAATGCGCGGCCGTGGATATCTCCCGAAGAGCAGGACCGGGCGGCGAATGTCGCCTATGGCGTGTCCAAGGCCGGGGTGCATGTCATGACGGCTTTTCTGGCCAAGGAGCTGGCCGCGCACGGCATCACCGTCAATGCCGTCGCGCCCGGCCCGATTGCCACCGCCATGACCGCGAGCTTCCCCGAGCAGTTGAAGGCGCTGCTGCCGGTGGGCCGCATGGGCACCACCGAGGATGTCGTGCGCGCCGTGATGTTCCTGGCATCGCCCAAGGCCGGTTTCATCACCGGCGAGGTGCTGGACGTGAACGGCGGCATGCTGTGCGACTAAGTGCTTGGCCCAAGTGCGCAAAATTTTAGTGTTCATAAAACATGAACAACGCTTTCACCTTTCCGAGTTTGGTGCATGCCCATGGGTCCCTATACTCGCCAAGAGCATGAATTGATCTGATTGAGTTTTTTCTGGATACTTGATCGTTGCACTGAGGATGGAGGTGTCATTCGATGAAAACATTGGGACGTATTCCGCTGCCGACCCTTGAAACGATGTCAGAAGAACAACGGGCCGTATACGATGCGATGGCGGCGACGCCAAGGGGAGGGGCAGGCGGCCCTTTGCTGGTGGCACTTCATCAGCCGAAGTTCGCCAGCAAGCTGCAGCAACTGGGCGAGCATGTGCGGTTCAACACCAAGATGGGCATGCGTCTGAGCGAGCTGGTGATTCTCACCGTGGGCCGGCTCTGGAGCAGCCAGTTCATCTGGTATGTGCATGAGTCCATCGCACTGACGAAGGGTATCTCGCGGGAGGTGATTGAAGACATCCGTCACGGCCGCAAGCCCGCTTTTTCGCAGGACGATGAGCGCGAGGTCTACGAGTACGCCAGTGAACTGGTCAAAACCGGCTTCGTCGATGCCGAGGTATACAGCAAGATCGTGAATCGCTGGGGGCCTGATGGCGTGGTGGAATTGACCGGCCTCATCGGCTACTACTGCATGAACTCCCTCAGCATAAATGCCCACGATCTGTACCCCGAGGGGGCCAGCAAGCCGCTCCCGGCGTTATAGGTTCGTCATAAAAGCAAAAGCGAAACACCCATTCGAAGGATCAGGAAGAGTCAACAGGGGGACTTATGAATCAAGGCATTGTTATAAGCCGGGACGGATGCGGGGTGCGCAACATGCTGATGGGCGCCTCTGTTGCATTGACTTTCCTGCTGGTATTGGCTTTCGCAACTGGAATCAAGAGTGCCGTGGCGGCCTACCCCGAAAGGCCAATCCATTTCGTGGTGCCTTTTGCTCCTGGCGGACCGGTCGATGCCACTATGCGCCTGGTCGGCAACTCCATGAGCAAGACCGTGGGCAAGTCCGTCGTGGTCGAATACAAGGCGGGGGCGAACTCGGTGATCGGCACCGACCATGTGGCCAAGTCGGCGCCGGACGGATACACCATCCTGGTGATGACCCCGTCGCTGGCGATCAATGCGGCGATTATGGACAAGCTTCCCTATGACTCCCTGAATGATTTCGCCCCCATTACGCTCCTGGCCGCCACGCCCTTCATGCTGACGGCGCACCCCGCTTTGCCTGCCAACAGCCTCAAGGAACTTATCGCCTTTGGCAGATCCAATCCTGGCTATCTGAACTTTGCAGTGGGCGGTGCGCCGTCTCATCTGACGGCGGAGTTGTTTCGTTCCTCGGCGGAAATGAAAGTGACCTTCGTTCCTTACAAGGGAGCCGGTCCGGCATTTGCCGATCTGGTGGCCGGCCAGGTCCATCTGTTATTTAGCAGCTCGGTAGGTTCCCTGCCCTTTGTCAAGAGCGGCCGCCTGAAAGCGCTTGCCGTGACTGGCCCGCAACGAACATTCGTGGCCCCGGATGTTCCCACGGTGGCCGAATCAGGGTTTCCCGGGTTCGAGGCGAGTTCCTGGTTTGGCGTCATGGCGCCGGCCAAGACCGCCAGGCCCGTCATCGACAAGCTGCAGCAGGAGATCGCCGCGGCGCTGAAGACGCCTGAGGTGGTGGGCACGCTCGCCAACCAAGGCGCTGATGCCGGAGGTATGGCTCCCGAGGAGTTCGGCGCTTACTTTCGCAGGGAGTATGAAAAATGGGGGAAGGTGATCCGGGCCTCGGGAATCAAGTTCTAGTGCCAAGTCAAAGGAGAAGCACGGTGCAAGCTTTCAGTACATCTGTATTAATCTCGGCCGACTCGCATGTCATAGAGCCGGAAGACCTTTGGGTCCGTAATCTGCCTGCCGCGTTCCAGGCGCAGGCGCCAATGTATCCCAGTCATCCTTTCAAGCATCAGGACGGCGGGGTGAATCCGGAGAAGCGGGTCGGTGAAATGGCTGTGGATGGCGTCAGCGCGGAAGTGCTTTATCCCAGCCTGAACATGGACCAGTTCGGCATCAAGGATGCCGCCCTACAGGAAGCGTGCTTTCGCGTTTATAACGACTGGTTGGCCGACTGGTGCAGCAGTGCCCCGGACCGGCTGTTCGGCATAAGTCCGGTGTCGCTGTACAACATCGACAACGCCGTCAAGGAGGCTCACCGGGCCAGGAAATTGGGCATGCGCGGCCTGATGATCTGGCAGGTTCCTCCTGATGAGTTTTCGTTTGCAACCCGGCATTACGAGAAGTTCTGGGCGGCGGCGGCGGAGCTTGAACTGCCGGTGAGCATGCACGTCAACACCGGTGCCCCGTATGCTGTCGGTAGCGCGGACAAGTGGGGCCGCGACCTTGTGCAGCGTCTGACGAAGCTCGTGGCAGTCAAGTCGCTGCATGTCCAGAACACGCTGATACAGATCATCTGTTCCGGGGTCCTGGCGCGCCATCCCAAATTGAATTTCGTTCTGGTTGAAAACGAAATGAGCTGGCTGCCGTTTTTCCTGTGGCAACTGGACAGGTATTACTCGCGCACCGGCGAGTTCGACAATCCCGGCATGACCATGCTGCCCAGCGAATATTTCCAAAGGCAGATGTATGCCACCTTCTTCAACGACCCGCCCTCGAAGTTCATTCTGGGAAATTGGGGAACGGACAATTGCATGTGGTCCAATGACTTTCCCCACAAGAATTCGACCTGGCCCAATTCGCGCAGCGTTCTGGACAGGGACCTGGGTGGGTTGCCGGGAGCGGTACGGGAGAAGCTTGTCCACGGTAATGTCAAGCGTCTGTACCAGTTGCCGGATATCCTTCCCGTTCAATGATCGCGTCTCGAGATGCGGCCGTCGATTCGCGCGGTGAGGCCTGTGCATTGGCCTGTTAGCCGCAAATATCGCCCGACGCAGTGTATGGAGCGCACATGACGCACGCAGTTTTCCCGTCCGCAATCGATCGAGAACTGGTTGATGTCGCCGAGTACGTCTGCAACTACAGGGTAAAGGACGAACAGGCCTATGCATTCGCCTACCGCTCCTTCATCGACACCCTGGCCTGCGCTTTCTTCGCGGCAAAGAACCCGGATTGTTTGCGCGTTGTCGGGCCGACGGTTCCCGGGGCGACGCTCCAGCCCGGCTCCCGCGTTCCCGGAACTGCCCTGGAACTGGATCCGGTCAGTGCAACCTTCAACATCGGCGTGCTGACGCGCTGGCTGGAATTGAACGACACGTTCACCGGCGCCACAGGCAGCCATCCAGCCGACAATCTATCGGGAATCCTGGCCGTGGCGGATTACCTGGGCAGAACAGGCAGGAAACCGCTGTTGCTGCGCGAAGTGATGGAGCACCTCATCAAGGCCTATGAGATTCAGGGCTGCCACGCCATGGAGAACGAATGCTTTTCCATTCATTCCAGCATAGACCACGTGATGCTGACCAAGGTGGCGACGGCCTCGGTGGTGACGGGAATGCTGGGTGGTGGGGTGGACGAGGTGATCAGCGCCTGCTCCAACGCCTGGATGTCACCGACGCTGCGAGCCTATCGCCATGCTCCCAATGTCGGCTCGCGCAAGGGCTGGGCTGCTGCTGATGCTTCTTCACAGGCGGTCATGCTTGCCCTGCTGGCGATGAAGGGCGAGATGGCCTATCCGCTGGTCTTGTCCGCGCCAAAATTTGGTTTCTATGACGGATTCTGTGGCGGAAAGCGATTCAGCTTTCCCCGCCCGTATGGCGAGTACGTCATCCAGCATGTGATGCTCAAATCGGTACCCAGCGGCATGTACGGCCAGACGGCAGTGGAATGCGCGATCCGGCTGCATCCCATGGTGAAGGATCGCATCGAGCACATCCGTCGCATCGATATCTACACGCAAAAGTCTCTGCTCGGAATCATGAGCAAGGACGGGCCATTGAAGAACCACGCAGACCGGGACCACAGTGTTCAGTACATCGTGGCGATCGGCCTGCTGTTCGGCCGCCTGAACCCTGACGATTGCAACGACGATGTCGCAGCCGACCCCAGGATCGACGTCCTGCGCGGAAAGATGCACGTCGTGGAAGACCCGGAGTTCACCAGGTCTTCTGCGGACCCCGCGATTCTGGCGAGCGGCAACGGCATCCAGGTGCATTTCACGGACGGCACTGCCACGCCCAGGGTCGACATTGAATTCCCCGCAGGACATCCCAGCAGGCTGCAAGAGGCAGCCCCGATCTTCCGGGACAAATTATTAAGGGCCATCGAAATGTGCTTTACGCCGAAGCAGGGTAAACAGCTCCTCGCCATATGTGATACCCAGTCGAAATTTGAGCAAACGACGGTCAGCGAATTGATGGATGCAATGTCGCTCGGGTAAACACTGATCAAGCCCCGAATTTTCCCAGGTGTCTGTCATGTTTTCCTCGTGATGCAAGGCCATATTGGTAGTACGAATTAATAGGGGGAGTCAAAATGAAAACGTTAGATCAACATGCGATAGCAAACTCACGCTGCCCACGCGGCGCGAAAGCATTCGGTGTGTGTTTTGGGTTCGCCTGCGGCCTTTATGCGGTTTCCGCGCTGGGCGCCTATCCGGAGAAACCCGTGCGCTTCGTCGTTCCCTATGCCGCCGGGGGACCTGTGGAAGGCACCATCCGAATTTTCAGCAACTCGGTTGGCAAACTGCTCGGCCAGCCCCTGATCATCGAAGCCAAGGCGGGCGGCAACACCATCATAGGGTCGGAGTTCGTCGCCAAGTCGCCTCCCGACGGATACACCATGCTGATCATGAGCCCTGCGCATGCCGCCAATCCTGCATTGCTGGGAAAACTGCCTTATGACTCGGTCAACGATTTTTCTCCTGTCACGACGCTCACCACCACCAGCTTCATTATTGTGACCAGTCCGAATCTGCCCGTGAACAGCATCAAGGAACTGGTGGCACTGGCCAAGTCAAAGCCGGGTGAGCTCAATTTCGGCATAGGAGGAGCAGGTACGCCAGGCCATCTGACCGCCGCCTATTTCAACAGCCTGGCGGGGATCAATGTCACCTTTGTCCCGTTCAAGGGCGCAGCACCGGCTTACGTGGCGCTCGCCGCAGGTCAGATCGACCTCCTGTGCAGCAGTACCAATGGCACCCTGCCCTTGATCAAGGCTGGACGCGTCAAGGCGCTGGCAGTGACGAGCCTGAAAAGAGAGACGGTCATTCCGGACCTGCCCACCGTCGCGGAAACCGGTTTTGCGGGCTTTGAGTCCACGCAGTGGGTCGGGGTGATGGCGCCAGCCAAGACGCCGAGACCGTTCATCGACCGGCTCTATGGCGCTTTTGCCGAATCCTTGAAGACGGCTGAGGTACAAAAATTGATGGCGGCGCAGGGGCTCAGTGCCGGGGGCATGACCCCGGAAGAGTTCGGCCGCTACTATCGCTCCGAGGTGGCCAAATGGACCAAGGTGATAGTGGATGCCGGAATCAAGCCCGAATAGCCAGGAGAAGCCCATGAGCATGCGCATCTGGCATCAAAGCTTCACCGTCCTCTCCGACCTGGGCGCCTACGACGAGGCGCTGAAAAAACATTTCCGCAACATGGCGCGACCCGACACCGAGATCGTCATGCACGGCATGCGCCCGGGCACCTATCGCAGCAACTACCCCGGCGACGACATCCGTCACGTTGCCCTGCAGCACCTGCACTCGATTCAATTCGTGCAGGCCGGCTGGCAGGCGCAGAAGGATGGCTTCGACGCCTATGCCATCAGCACCCTGCCCGATCCGGCGCTGCGCGAAATCCGAGCCCTGGTGGACATCCCGGTGGTCGGCCTCGGCGAAGCGGCCATGCTGGCGGCGCGCAGGCTGGGCAGGCGCTTCTCGGTGCTGGTGTTCATCCCCGAGCTGGTGGACCAGATCCGCGACAACGCCGTGCGTTACGGATTTGGCGGCGAACTGGCCGATGTGGCCCATGTCGGCTTCCAGTTCGGCGACGTGTTGAAGGGCTTCTCCGATCCGGCCCCATTGATCGAACGCTTTCGCGCCGCGGTGCGCAAGGAGGCCGCCAAGGGGGCCGATGTCATCATCCCTGGCGAGGCGCCGCTGTGCGTGCTGCTGGCCCGCAACGGCATCACCGAGGTGGAGGGCGTGCGCATTGTCGATTCCCTGGCCTGCTGGATCCACATGGCCGAGAAACTGGTGGACGAGAAGCGCCAGGGCGGCACACCGCCGCGCAAAGGCTATTTCCACGAATTGCCGCCGCGCGATCGCGTCGAGGAAGTGTTGAAGTTCTACGGACTGGATAGGAATCCGCAATGAAGGAAGTGAAATAAGCATGGCGCCAGCCGACATCGAAACACAACTGCTGGTCATCGGCGGAGGTCTCGCCGGCTTTGCCGCCGCGCTGGAGGCCGCCGAAGCCGGCGCCAGCGTGCTCCTCATCGAGAAGCAGGGCGAAATCGGCGGCTCCTCGGCCATGAGCGGCGGGTGCCTGGCCTTTGCCGGCACCGACATGCAGCGCGCCCAGGGCATCGAGGATTCCGACGAGCTGCTCCTCAAGGATCTGCGCGAAGTCGGTCAGATGGAAAACGACGAGGCGCTGGTGCGCGCCTATGTCGAGAACCAGTTGGCCACCTATGAATGGTTGCGCAAGCACGGCGTTATTTTTCTTGAGGCGCTGGAGGCCTCGTCCGGCCAGTCGGTGCCGCGCGTGCACAACGTCGATCCGGCCGACATGGTGCGCACCCTGGCCGCGCGCTGCAAGGCCAGTGGCCGCGTCACGGTGATGCTCGACACTGCCGCCGAGCGCCTGATGTGCAACGTCGCCGGCCGCGTGGCGGGCGTCACGGCCCGTGGTCCCGGCGGCGTGCTGAACATCCGCGCCCGGGCCGAGGTGATCCTGGCCAGTGGCGGTTTCTGCCGCAATGCCGAGCTGGTGCACCGCTTCGCGCCGCAGTACGACCAGGCTTTTTTCATCGGCGGCGCGGGCAATGTCGGCGACGGCCTGAAGATGGCCTGGAAGCTGGGCGCGGACCTGCGCGACATGGCCTACATCAAGGGCACCTACGGCAAGCATCCGGTGGACGAGCACAACAATCACAGCCTGCTGGCGGTGTACAAGGGCGCGATCGCCGTCAACCAGGACGGCCGGCGTTTCGTG
>CAXNIK010000003.1:0-39735 GCA_964202115.1 Burkholderiales bacterium | reverse complement strand
GCGAGCCGCGCGTGCTGGCGCTGCTGGACTGGGAGCTCTCCACCCTGGGCCATCCGCTGGCCGACCTGTCCTATCAATGCATGGCCTGGCACATCCCGCCCAGCGTGTTTCGCGGGATTCACGGGCTGGACCTGCCGCGCCTGGGCATTCCGCCGGAGCAGGACTACGTGGCGGCCTACTGCCGGCACACCGGGCGCGAGCGCATCGCCGCCTGGGATTTCTATCTCGCCTACAACCTGTTCCGCATGGCCGGCATCATGCAGGGGGTGAAAAAGCGAGCCCTGGACGGGATGGGCTCAAGCGTCCAGTTCGCGCATGAGCATCAGAGCGTGGCGGCGCTGGCAGAGATCGGCTGGGGATTCGCGCAGAGATTTGACTCCGCGGCGGCGTGAGCCGTGCAATAATTTGCAATATAAGATGAAGCGCATTTCACGTGGGCCGCCGTTCACGTGGACCCGGCGGTATAACGGGATCTGACGCTTCACTGCAGCCGGTTTCAATGTCCCTTATCCGATGATCTCTGTTGAGATCGAAACCTGAGGTCCGCCTATGAATGCGCTATACAAGAAAGCAGCAATCGTTGGTGTCGCCGAATCCGACATCGGCCGTGTTCCGCACAAGAGCAAGTATCAGCTCTCCGCCGAGGCCAGCCGCCTCGCGCTGGACGATGCCGGCCTGTCCGTCAAGGATGTGGACGGCGTGTTCACCACCATCATCACCCAGGGCGGAGAGTCTTCCTCGATGCTCATGTCCGAATACATGGGTATACGACCGCGATATACCGACTCGACCTCGATTGGCGGCTCGTCCTTCGTCGTCTATGTCGAGCATGCCGCCGCCGCCATCCATGCCGGCCTGTGCGAAGTGGCGCTGATCTGCCACGGCAGCACCAACATCTCCGATCGCGGCGGCCGCGCTGGGCCGGTCTCCACGCGCGAGACGGTGTACGGTCCGGCGCAGTTCGAGGAGCCCTACGGCACCTCCACGGTCAGCTCCTACGCCCTGGCCGCACAGCGCCACATGCATGAATACGGCACCACCAGCGAGCAACTGGCCGAGATCGCCGTGGCTACGCGCAAGTGGGCATCGATGAATCCCAAGGCGCTGATGCGCGCGCCCATCAGCATCGAGGATGTGCTCAATTCGCGCATGGTGTCCTCGCCGCTGCATGTGCTGGACTGCTGCCTGGTTACCGACGCCGGCGGCGCCGTGGTGCTGACCTCGATGGAACGGGCCAAGGACCTGAAGAAACGCCCGGTGGCCGTGCTCGGCACCGGCGAGGCGCACGATCACCGCATGATTAGCCAGATGCCGGACTTCACGCAGACGGCAGCGGCGATCTCGGGCAAGCTGGCCTTCGAGCGCGCCGGTGTCACACACAAGGACATCGACGTTGCCGAGATCTACGACAGCTTCACCATCACCGTGCTGCTGACGCTGGAGAGCCTGGGCTTTTGCAAGAAGGGCGAGGGCGGGGCCTTCGTCTCCGGCCAGCGTACCGCGCCCGGCGGCGATTTCCCCATGAATACCCAGGGAGGGGCGCTGTCCTATACCCACCCGGGCATGTTCGGCATATTCACCTTGATCGAGGCGGTGCGGCAGGTGCGCGGCGAGTGCGGTCCGCGACAGGTGAAGGATGCCGAGCTGGCGCTGTGCAATGGCACCGGTGGCGTGTTGTCGTCCACCGGCACCGTAATTCTTGGGAGGGTGTGACATGGCCGAGAACAAGCAGAAACCCATACCGCAGCCTTATCAGGACACCCAGCCCTACTGGGACGCGGCGAAGGAGAAGCGACTCATCCTCCAGCGCTGCCTGGACTGCGGCAAGCCGCAGTTCTATCCGCGCGGCGTCTGCAGCCACTGCCTGGGCAGCAAGCTCGAGTGGTTTGATTCCTCCGGCCGCGGCAAGGTGCATACCTTCACCATCTCCTACCGCGCACCACACCCCGGTTTTGCCAACGATGTGCCCTTTGTGGTCGCCATCATCGAGCTGGAGGAGGGGGTGCGCATGATGAGCAACATCATCGGCTGCGATCCGAAAACAGTGCGCATCGACATGCCGGTGAAGGTGGTGTTCGAAACGGTGACGCCGGAGATCACCCTGCCCAAGTTCACGCCTGCCTGAGCGGGCCGGCTGGAGTCTAGGGGAGCGATTGAATGGGACCTTTGGCCGGCATCAAGGTCATTGAGCTGGCCGGCATCGGGCCAGGTCCCATGGCGGCCATGCTGCTGGCCGACCTGGGCGCAACGGTGTTGCGCATCGACCGCAAGACGCCAGTTGAGCTGGGCACCGCGCGGCCGCTGAAGTTCAACGCGCTGTTGCGCGGCCGCAAATCAATTGCGCTGGACCTGAAAGATCCGCGCGCCATCGAACTGGTGCTGCGCCTGCTCGAGAACGCCGATGCGCTGATCGAGGGCTTTCGTCCTGGCGTGACCGAAAGGCTGGGCCTGGGACCGGAGCCTTGCATGGCAAGAAATCAGCGCCTGGTCTATGGGCGCATGACCGGCTGGGGACAGACCGGGCCGCTGGCTTCGGCGGCCGGCCACGATCTCAACTACATCGCCGTCACCGGTGCCCTGCATGCCATCGGCGGGCGCGACCAGCCTCCTACTCCACCGCTGAATGTGCTGGGGGACTTTGCCGGCGGGTCGATGTATCTGGTGATGGGGCTGCTGGCCGGCATCATCGAGGCCCGGCAGTCGGGCAAGGGGCAGGTGGTGGATGCCGCCATCGTCGATGGCACGGCCTCGCTGATGTCCTCCTTCTACGGCCAGTTCGCCGGAGGCCTGTGGAACCTGGAGCGCGGCACCAACCGGACGGACTCGGGCGCCTACTTCTACGGTGTCTATCAGTGCGCCGACGGATTGTGGGTGTCGGTGGCGGCGATCGAGAGCAAGTTCTTCGCCGAACTGCTCAGACGCATGGACATCGATCCGGCGAAGGTGGGCGATCAGCAGGACCGAAACGACTGGCCAAAGGCGCAGGCGGTGTTCACCGAAAAATTCCGGCAGCGCACACGCAAGGCGTGGTGCGAACTGCTCGAGGGCACCGACGCGTGTTTCGCACCGGTGCTGTCCATGGCCGAAGCGCCGCAGCATCCGCACATGCAGGCACGCGAGGCCTTTGTCGACGTGGGCGGCACCCTTCAGCCTGCGCCTGCCCCCAGGTTCAGCCGCACCGTTCCGAATAAGCCGGAACCGCCCAGGGAAATCAACGCGGCCGACACCGATGCGGCCCTGGTTGAGTGGTTGGGGGAGCGGGAGGCGGCCGACTGGCGGGCCCGGGGTGTTGTCTGATCACCTGCGCACAGCAGGAGAGTCAAGCGCAGGCAGCCTGGCGGCGGACGGATCAAATGTTGTTTATGCGATTGCCCCGCGGCCCATCAGGGCGGTAATTTCTTCAGACGAATAACCGATCTCCTTCAGCACTGCCTCCGTGTTCTCACCCAGCGCTGGCGCGTGCCCCGGCACGTCCGGCCGTGAATGCGACCACTCCGCCGCTATGGCCATACTGGTGATCGCCCCTTCGGTGGGATGCTGCTGGCGCGAAAAGAAGCCGATCGCGGCCAGGTGCTCGTTGCTCAGGATGTCCTCGATGGAGTACATGGGCGCCGCTGGTATGTCCTGTTCCTGGAACAGCGACAGCCATTCCGCCGTGGTGCGCGTGGCCAGGACTTCCCCCAGATAGCGATACACCTCGCCGATGTTGGCGTGCCGGGCGGGATGGGACGAGAAGCGCGGGTCCTTGTCGAATCTTTCCGCATCGCCGATGGCGGTAAGAAACGCCCGCCAGTGTCTGTCGTTATAGACCATGACGCAGATGTAGCCGTCCCTGGTCTGGTATGGCCGTCGTTCCGGTGTGAGGCTGCGCGGATAACCGACGGGCCCCTGCGGTGGATCGAACATCCTGCCGGCCAGGTGCTCGGACAGCACGATGGACACCAGCGACTCAAACATGGGGACATCGATTTTCTGTCCCTGCCCGGTGCGTTCGCGGTGCAGCAGCGCGCTGAGCAATGCGTTCGCCACCATCATGCCCACCATGCGATCGGCCAGTATCATCGGCGCGTAGCGCGGGACTTCGTACCCCGCCTGCTGCGATAGCCAGGGAATGCCTGCCATGCCCTGGATCAGGTCGTCGTAGGCGGGACGATCCGCATAAGGACCACGCTGGCTGAAGCCGAACGCGCCCACATAGATGATGCGCGGATTCACTGCGGCCAGATCCTCGTACTTCAGTCCCAGACGCGCCATGGCCTGCGGCCGGATGTTGTACACCAGGGCATCGGCGCTTTTGGCTAGATCCAGCAGAACCTGTCGTCCGTCGGAGTGCTTCAGGTCGATGACGATGGAGCGTTTTCCGCGGTTGGTATTCAGGTAAAGATGCCCCATACCGGGATTGCGCCCGGGACCCGCGGCGCGCAGGATGTCCCCGTCGCTCGACTCCACCTTGATCACATCGGCGCCGTAGTCACTGAGGATCTGCGTGGCAAACGGTCCCATGACCACCGTAGACAGATCGATGATGCGAAAACCAGAGAGTGGTCCGCTCATTCCATGACGTCCTTCATGTCTCTGTTCTCTTGGCCCGGGCCCGCAGCTCCTGGGCAGCCTTCAGCAGCATGGGTGACAACTCGCCCTGGATGCGTTGAGGACTGAACAGCGACGTGGGGCCGCTGATGCCCAGCACATAGGGATGGCGGTTCATTGCCTCTATGGGAGTGGCGATGGCTGTCACGCCCTGCAGCCAGGTGTCGGCTGTGCAGTAGCCCTTGCCGGCAACGTCGGATACCGCGGTCTGCACACCTTTTCTGATCTCGCCCCAGTTTGCCGGATGTCTCTTCTTGAACTCGATCAGTAGCATGTTCCGGTCGCTGGGACGAAGTGTCGACAGATGCGCGCGCCCGAATGCCGTGCGCTCCATGGGTGTGCGCCTGCCGATGCTGCGCCGGCGCATCAGGCTGCTGCTGCGAGGCCACATCGATTCCAGATAAACCATCTCCAACTGATCAGCCATGGTCAGGCTGACATTGACCTGCAGCTTGTTGACCAGGTCCTGCATAAGCGGTCGGGCAGCCTGCAGTACTTCGGAGCTGGACAGCAGCGCCTCGCTGAGGCTGAGCACCGGCGGCCCGAGGCGGTAGGCATTGGCGCGCGCGTCATGCTGCAGGAATCCGCAGGCCACCAGCGTTTGTGTGAGGCGGCTTACAGTGGATCGCGGCAAGCTTGCGCTGTCGGCAATTTCGCTGTTGCTCAATACCGACAATCCCGGGTGGAACAGCCTGAGTATGCGCAGTCCCCGCTCCAGCGATCGCGTGCTGGGCTCTCTTGATCGCTCTGGAATCCTGGCCGGCATCAAATGAATTTACTCCAATTAATCTAGGCATTACCAGCATGAATTCCGCAAGATGGAATTGCCGCGACTATATCCTTCCCCGGATGCGCATAATCGCTGCACTTCAAATTGTCGTTGTGTTCAGAGCAAGAATTTTGTTGCTCCGCACCAATCAAGAGGAGATGGCGTGTCAGATCGCAGTGAAACGGTTGAGATGCTTGCCGCGGCCGTCAGGCGGTTTACCCGCGAGGTATTGTTACCCGCCGAAGCGCAGGTCGAGGCCGAGGAAAAAATCCCGGACTCCATCGTCAGGCAGCTCAAGGAACTGGGCCTGTTCGGTTTGTGCATACCAGAGGAATACGGCGGTCTTGGGCTGACACCTTACGAGGAAGCACAGGTCGTGTTCGAGATCGGCTACGCCTCCCCGGTATTTCGCTCCTATTTCGGCACCAGCAATGGCGTGGGTACGCTGGGCCTGCTGATCGACGGCACCGATGAGCAGCGCCGCAAGTATTTGCCGCGAGTGGCTTCAGGCGAGCTGATGACTTCCTTCTGCCTGTCCGAGCCGAATGCCGGTTCGGATGTCGCATCCATTGCCACCAAGGCGGTGCGCGAGGGCGACGAGTACGTGATCAACGGCATGAAGCGCTTCACCACCAACTCGCCGCTTGCCGGGCTGTTTACGGTCTACGCCCGCACCGGCCCCAAGGAGATGGGCATAGATGGTATTTCCGCCTTTCTGGTCGAAGCGGGAACGCCAGGCCTGATGGTGCAGAAGCCGCACGACAAGATGGGGTTTCGCGGCAACAACGTGGCCGATGTCATATTCGAGGATTGCCGCGTGCCCGCGTCCACGCTGCTGGGCGGGGCCGAGGGCATAGGCTTCAAGACGGCGATGAAGGCCCTGGATGTGGCGCGCATACACATGTCCGCGGTCGCAACCGGCCTGTGCGACAGATTGGTGGACGAAGGCACGCGCTACGCCTTGCAGCGCAAGCAGTTCGGGAAACCCATCGCTGATTTCCAGTTGATCCAGGCCATGCTGGCCGATTGCTCAACCGAGGCGCTGGCCAGCCGCGCCATGGTGGAGAAGGTCGCAAAGATGAAGGAAGAGGGGCGCAATGTCACGCGCGAGTCGGCCAGCTGCAAGTACTTCACCACCGAGGCGGTGGGCCGCATTGCCGATCGCGTGCTGCAGATTCACGGGGGCTATGGCTACATCAAGGCCTATCCAGTGGAGCGCCTCTACCGTGATGTGCGCATCCTGCGCATCTACGAAGGCACCAGCCAGATCATGCAACTGATCATTGCCAAGCAGCTGCTCAAAGAAGCAGCCTCGCAGCTTTAGGTAGACGAATAAGGCGGAGCATGTTCAATTCATTCAACCTCGCCGAGCTGCATCTCCCGCCCAATCTCGCGGAATTGCGCCAGGAGGTGAGGGACTTCATCGCAGAGGAGTTGAAAGCCGGCTCTTTCCGGCGCAATCCCGACGGCTGGGACTGCTGGGATGAGGACTTCAGCCGCAAGGTGGCGAGTCGCGGCTGGATAGGCATGACCTGGCCGAAGCAGTACGGCGGCCAGGAGCGCACGGCGCTGGAGCGTTTCGTCGTGTCCGAGGAATTGCTCATGGCCGGAGCCCCCATTCGTGCGCACTGGCTGGCGGACCGGCAGTTCGGACCGCTGCTGCTGGCGCATGGGACGGAGGCGCAGAAGCAGAATTACCTTCCGCGCATCGTTGCCGGGGAGATCTTCTTTTGCGTCGGCCTGTCCGAGCCGGATTCGGGCTCCGATCTCGCCTCCATACGCACCAGGGCCGAGAAGGTCGAGGGTGGCTGGCGCATCGAAGGCCGCAAGGTGTGGACCAGCTACGCACACCGGGCGCAGATGCTGACCTTGTTTGCACGCACGTCGCCGCGCACCGAGACCGGCCGTCACGGCGGCGTGAGCCAGCTCCTGGTGGACTTGCGGAACACTCCCGGCCTGACGGTGCGGCCCATTTACAACCTGGCGGGCGAACACGATTTCAACGAGCTGGTGTTCGACGGCGCCATGCTCCCCGATGACGCACTCATCGGCACCGTGGATAACGGCTGGGCGCAGATCTCCGGAGAACTGGCGCATGAGCGCAGCGGTCCGGAGCGCTGGTCCAACACCTATGGCGTGATCCTCAGCCTGCTGGAGGAGATCAGCCCCGACCCCACCCGCGTGCAGGCCGAGGCGCTGGGGCGGCTGGTGTCCCATATCTGGACCCTGCATCGCATGTCCTTCGCCATTGCCGGCATGCTGGAGCGGGGCAAGACGCCCGACGTCGAGGCGGCGCTGGTCAAGGATCTGGGCAATGGCTTCGATCAGGAAGTGCCGGCTGTCGCGAGGAAGGTGCTATCCGAGTCGATGCGCGCCGCAAGCCCGCGCCGCGACGAGCTGGAGGCCATGCTCGCCCGGGCCATCTATTACGCGCCGTCCTACACCATCAGGGGCGGCACCAAGGAAATTCTGAGGGGCATCGTCGCCAAGGGACTGGGACTGCGCTGAGCGTGTTCCGAATGTCATCGAAACTGGAGGAGCTGTGGCTGAAAATTTCATTTTGTTTGATGTGAAGCCGTCCGGCGTGGCAACGCTGACGCTCAACCGTCCGGAGAAGTACAACGCCTTCACTCCGGAGATGATAGATCAGTGGTTCGCGGTGCTGAGCAAGGCGGCCGACGATCCCGCAGTCAGGGTGATTGTTCTCACCGGTGCCGGCAAGGCATTCTGCGCCGGCGGTGACGCCGGGAAGATGGAGCATCGCGCCACACAGGACGCCCTGACCCAGAAACACTTTCTATGGCGCCAGGTGCACAAGATTCCGCTGCTCCTGGAACAAATGGACAAGCCCATCATCGCCGCCATCAATGGCGTGGCGCGCGGCGCCGGCCTGGACATGGCGCTGATGTGCGACATCCGCTTCATGGCCGAATCGGCCAATGTCGGCGAGAGCTACATCAACCTCGGCCTGATAGCGGGCGACGGCGGCGCCTACTACCTGCCGAAATTGATCGGCATGGACAAGGCCCTGGAAATTTTCTGGACCGGCCGTTCCGTGGGCGCGAAAGAAGCCGAACAACTGGGCATGGTCACGCGCGCCGTGCCTGATGATCAATTGATGGCCGTGACCTATGAACTGGCGGAAAAGATCGCGGCCCAGCCTTTCGAGGCGGTGCGTGCCTACAAGCGGCTCACCTACCAGAGCCGCAATCTGTCCCTGGCTGCTCACCTGGACATGGTGTCATCGCATACCGCAGTTCTGCGGGACACTGACGAGCATCGTGAGCGCATCGCCGCGGTCGCCGCCAAGCGTGCCAAGACCTGACAGCACAGATACATCCAGCTGAAACATACACCGGACACATACAGAAAGCATTTTGGAGAGCACATCGCATGGATGTTTCAGAAATAAGGTTTGAGCCGGCCAATTTCCCGGCATCGCTCGAAAAGCTGAGGCAGGAAGTCAGGGAGTTCCTCGCCGCAGAGCGCGCGAATGGGAGCATTCCCAGGCCCAACCGCGTCAGCATGTTCGTGGACAAGGCGTTCACGCTGAAAATGGGCAAGCGTGGCTGGATAGGCATGACCTGGCCGAAGGAATACGGTGGCCACGAGCGCACCGCGCTGGAACGCTATGCCGTCACCGAGGAATTGCTCGCGGCCGGTGCGCCGGTGCGCGCGCACTGGGTGACCGACCGGCAGACCGGGCCGGTGCTGCTGAAGTTTGGCACCGAGGAGCAAAAGCGCGAGTTCCTGCCGCGCATCGCGCGTGGCGAGGTGTTCTTCAGCATAGGCCTCTCCGAGCCCGATTCAGGCTCTGACCTGGCGTCCCTGCGCACTAGGGCGGTCAAGGTGGAGGGCGGCTGGAAGGTGTCTGGCACCAAGCTGTGGAACAGCAACTCGCACCATGCCCAGTACATGGTCACGCTGTGCCGCACCACGCCGGTCGAGGGCGATGAGCGCCACAAGGGACTGAGCCAGCTCATCATCGATCTGAGTGCGTCCGGCGTGAACATCCGGCCGATCATCAATCTTCCCGGCGAGCACGACTTCAACGAAATCGTCCTGGAGGAGGTGTTCGTCCCGGAGAACATGCTGGTCGGCGATTTGGACAAAGGCTGGTTTCAGGCAAGCACGGAACTGGCCTACGAGCGCAGCGGACCGGAGCGCTGGCTCAGCGCCTATCGCCTGCTGGCCGAACTCACCGAGGCGCTGGGCAAGAAGGCCGGCCCGGCCACCGTTGCCGCGCTGGGCCGGCTGCTGGCCCACCTGCTGTCGCTGCGCCAGATGTCCATGTCCATTGCCATGACCCTTGAATCGGGCCGCGCTCCCAACCTCGAGGCGGCGATCGTGAAGGATCTGGGCACCTGCTTCGAGCAGGAAATGGTGGTGGTGGCCAAGGACCTGGTGCAGGCCGAAGGTCTCAATGCGCTTGAACGCGGGCGCCTGGTGCAGGAGCTGCTCGACCATGCGCAGCTCTGGTCCATCGCCTTCACGATACGCGGCGGAGCAAAGGAAATCATGCGCGGAGTGATTGCGCGAGGCCTGGGGCTGAGATGAGAGGGTTGAGATGAGCGAAACCAGCAAGATGTTTGTCGAGGCTGCAAGCAGGGTGCTGCAGGACTGGTGCACCAAGCCCGCTTACGAGGCAGCAGAGGCGGGTGGCATACACGCCGACCTGTGGCAGAAACTCGAAGAGGGTGGATTCACCACCTTGCTGGTGCCCGAGAACCAGGGTGGCGTGGGCGCGTCGCTGGCCGATGCCGTGGAATTGCTGCGGCTGGCCGGACGTCACGGTGCACCGGTGCCGCTGGCCGAAACCATGGTCGCGTCCTGGGTCCTGTCACAGGTGGGCGTGCCCGCGGTGCGTGGTCCCCTGACGTTGGCACTGGGTGCCGATGGATCGTCCTGGAAACTGAGCAACAGTAGCGGCAAGGCCAAGCTGACCGGCAGCCAGGTGGACGTGCCCTGGGGCCTGAGTGCCACGGTCGTGGTGGTGGCGCAGCAGGGTGAAGAGGCTGTTGTCGGTGTGGTCGAACCCGGTCGCATTTCGGGCACGGGCCGCAGCAACATCGCCGGTGAGCCGCGCGACAATCTTGCTGCCCGCGCCCTGGGCATCACCGCCATGGCGGCGACCCGCAGCATCAGCCGCGACCAGGTCCTGCGTCATATCGCCATCGCCCGCGCCGGCATGATGGTCGGCGCGCTCGGCCATGCCTTGGAGATGTCGGTGCGATACGTTCGCGACCGCAAACAGTTCGGCCGTCCGCTGGGCAAGTTCCAGGCGGTTCAGCAGCAACTGGCGGTGCTGGCGGGCGAGGTCGCGGCTTCATCTGCGATCACCGATGCGGCGGTGGCAAGAGTCGATCAATGGGACGGCGATCTGCTGGTGGCGGCGGCGCGCGCGCGACTGGCTGACGCCGTGGACAAGGTAAGCATTGCCCATCAGGTTCATGGCGCCATCGGCTTCACCCGTGAATACGCCCTGCACCTCAATACCCGCCGCCTGTGGGCCTGGCGTGACGAATACGGCAGCGCCCTGCACTGGCGCGAAATGCTCGGTCGGCATTTCATCGGCACCCCGGCGGACGACCTGTGGCCCCGGCTCGCCGCGGTCGGCAGGGAGGAGGGGTGATGGGCGGGCTGCCGCTTTCAGGTGTGCGCGTGCTGGACTTTTCCAGCCTGCTGCCCGGCCCCATGGCCACGCTGCTCTTCGCCGAGGCCGGCGCCAGCGTGGTCAAGGTGGAGCGGCCGGGCGTGGGCGATCTCGGTCGTGCGCGCATGCTCCATGGCGAGAGCATCGATTTCGCGCTGTTGCACCGGGGCAAGAAAAGTGTCGCGCTCGATCTGAAGAAGGACGCCGATCTGGCGGCAGCCAGGCGCCTCGCTCTCCAGGCCGACGTGCTGGTGGATCAGTTCCGGCCCGGCGTCATGGACCGGCTGGGCCTGGGCTATGAAGAGCTGAAGAAATCCAACCCCGGCCTCATCTACTGCGCCATCACCGGCTACGGGCAGAACGGCCCGCTGGCGCAGAAGGCCTCGCACGACCTCAACTACGTGGCGCGCTCGGGCATCCTCTCAACCCTGGTCGATGAGCATGACAACACGCCGCTGCTCACCCAGGTGCAGATCGCCGACATCGGCGGTGGCACCTTTCCCGCCATCGTCAACATCCTGCTTGCCCTTTTGCAGCGCAAGGAAACCGGGCAGGGTTGCTACATCGATGTTGCCATGTCCGAGAACACCTTCTTCTGGATGCGGCGCACGCTTACCCCCGTGCTTGCCGGCGATGGCGCTACTCCGGCGAACTCGCTGTCGCACACCGGCGGCACGGCACGCTACGGCATACACCTGGCCAAGGACGGCGTGGCGCTGTCCATTGCGCCGCTGGAAAAGCAGTTCTGGGAGAAGTTCTGCGACATCATTGGCCTGTCCAAAGAGGAGCGCGACGACTCGCGTGATCCGCTGGCGGTGAAGCAGCGCGTCGCCGCGAAGCTGCGTGAGCGCACCGGCGCCGAATGGGTGAAGCTGTTCGAGGGGCAGGATGCCTGCGTGGAGGTGGTGCAGGGTGTGGACGATGCACTGAAAGACCCGCACTACACCGCTCGCGGTGTGTTCCGGCGCAGGCTGAAGCTGCACAGCGGCCGGGAAATTCCCGCCCTGCCCGTGTGTCTTGCGCCGCAGTTCAGCGTCGAGGAGCCCCTGGGCTATTGCGCCATTGGCGACACCGCTGCCAACGACCCCGATATCTGGAAACGATAATCATGCGAGCTGTCCTGTGCAAGCAGTTTGGTCCCCCCGAGAGTCTGGTGATCGAGGACATACCCTCGCCTCACGCCGGCCCCGGGCAGGTCGTAGTGAGCGTCAAGACGGCCGCGGTCAACTTCCCCGACACGCTCATCATCCAGGACAAGTATCAGCACAAGCCGCCGATGCCCTTTTCCCCCGGAGCGGATCTGGCGGGAGTGGTGAAGGAGACAGGACCCGGCGTTACCGCTTTCAAGCCCGGCGACCGGGTGCTGGGCTTTCTCACCTGGGGTGCGTTTGCCGAAGAGGTGGTGGTTCCCGCTGTCAGCTTGGTACGACTGCCCGATACCCTGGCCTTCGATATTGCCGCCAGCAGCGGCCTGACCTGCTCCACCAGCCTGTATGCCCTGAAGCAATGCGGGCGGTTGCAGCCCGGCCAGACGCTGCTGGTGCTGGGCGCAGCCGGCGGCGTGGGTCTGGTGGCGGTTGAAATGGGCAAACTCATGGGCGCACGGGTCATCGCCTGCGCATCGAGCGTGGAGAAGCTCGAGGTCTGCCGGCAGGCCGGCGCCGATGAACTGGTGAACTACGAGCAGGCCGATTTCCGCGAGCGCCTGAAGCAGCTCGCCGGAAAGAACGGCATCGACGTCGTCTACGACCCGGTAGGCGGAAAGTACGCCGAGCCGGCGCTTCGCAGCATGGCCTGGGAAGGACGCTACCTGGTGGTGGGCTTCGCCTCGGGAGAATTCCCCAAGATCGGGCTCAACCTGGCCCTGATCAAGGGTTGCCTGATCATAGGTGTGCGGCGCGGCCAGTTCATGCAGCGCCGCCCCGAGGAAAGCGCCGCCAACATCGCGCAATTCCTCGGCTGGCTCGCGAGCGGTCAACTCAAGCCGCATATCAGTGTGCGCTATCCGCTGGAGCGCGCAGCCGATGCCATCAATGACCTCATGCACAGGCGCATCAGCGGCAAGGCCGTGCTGGAAGTGGGCTCATCGAAATGAGACATCCAAGTGCAACGCGGGCAGAAAGAAAAAGGAAGCGACAATGAATCAAGCAGACACGACAAAGGCGCTTTTCGCAGAAGGACCGCTTGCGGGCATACGGGTGCTGGATTTCACCAGCATCATGTCTGGACCATTTTGCACGCGTCTCCTCGCCGATCTGGGGGCGGAGATCATCAAGATCGAACCCCCGGGCGGCGAGCATTCGCGTTACCGCCCGCCTTTCCTCAACGGCAAGAGCGCGCACTTCGCCCACCTCAACTGCGGCAAGAAATGCCTGGTGCTGGACCTGAAGTCCGAGGCCGGCTACAGCGCCGCCTATGAACTGGGCATGAAATCCGATGTGGTCATCGAAAACTGGCGACCCGGCGTGGCCGGCCGCCTGGGTCTGGACTACGCTGCCTTTGCAACGAAGAAGCCTGACATCATCTATTGCTCCATTTCCGGTTACGGCCAGACCGGGCCGTCCTCGCAGAAGGCCGCCTATGCCTCCATCGTCGAGGCGGCCAGCGGCTACGCCCATGCGCAGATGGAAATCAACAGCGCCGACAAGCCGCCCTCCTCGGGCACCTTCCTCGGCGATTCCCTCACGGCGCTGTGGGCGTCCTTCGCCATACAGACTGCTGTCATCCAGAAACTGCGCTTTGGCAAGGGGCAGTTCCTGGACATGTCCATGCTGGAGAGCATGATGTTCATGTTGATCAACGAGTCGCACGAGGCGCTGGTCGGTCCCTACAACCGGCGTTTTCACCAGCCATTGAAAACCACCGATGGCTATGTCGTGGTCCCTCCGGTGAGCGGGGCGAACTGGAACGCCGTGGCGCGCGCTGCCGGTCATCCCGAGTGGATCACCGACGAGCGTTTCGTCACTGTGGCCGAACGCAACAAGAACTGGTACGAGATGCTGCGCCTTATCGAGACCTGGACCTGCACCCGCACCATGGACGAGTGCGAAGCCACGCTCATTGCGGCAGGCGTGCCCATTTCGCGTTTCCGCACGCTGAAGCAGGCCTTTGAGGATCCGCAACTGAAGGCACGCGAGGCGCTGAGCACGGTCGATATCGGCGGCAGTCCCTACCTGATACCGCATATGCCCTTCCTCGCCGCAGGCTCCAACACCCGGCCGCGTACCTGGGTGTCGGAACTGAATGGCGATGGCCAGGAGATCCTGGGCGGCATACTCGGCTACACGGCCGAGCAGATCGCCGCCTGCGTAGCCTCGGAGCCCGCCGCGCATGAGTGACATGCGCGCCATACTGGTCGACCAGGCTGCGCGGCTGTTCGAGCGCCTGTGCACGCGCGAGGCATACGAGCGGGCCGAGCGGCAGGAGTGGAACGCCGATCTGTGGGCCGCGCTGGAATCGGCACAGCTTACGCAGGCCACGCGCAGCGAGGCGCGCGGCGGATCGGGTGCTGATCTGGGCGACGCGCTGGCCCTGGTTCGCGAAGCCGGACGTGCCTGCCTGCCCGCGCCGCTGGCGGAAACCCTGCTGGCGGAACTGGCCCTGGCTGCGGCCGGACTCGAGCCCATGGGCGTGCCGATGACGGTGGCACCGGTGCTGGCGGGTGAGCATGTGACGCTCACGCCTCGCGGCGAGCAATGGGAATTGTCCGGCAGCCTGCGCCGTGTGCCCTGGGCGCGTCATGCGAATGCTGTCGTGGTGATCGCACAACTTCCCGGCGGCAGCGCCACCGTGGTGGTGGAGAAACCGGTTATCGCCATGGCGGGGGCCAGTTATGCCAACGAGCCGCGCGACGATTTAGTCTTTGACCGGCTGGTCTTGCCGGGGAACCGCGTTCGCGCAGGAGGCATGCAGGCGGAGCGCCTGCGAGCGCTGGGCGCCGCCTTTCGCTCGGCCGCCATGGCCGGGGCGCTCAACCGGGTGCTGGACATGACGGTGCGCTATGCACAGGAACGCCAGCAATTCGGACGGCCCATAGGCAAGTTCCAGGCAGTGCAGCAGCAGATCGCGGTGATGGCGGCAGAGGTGGCTGCTGCCAGCGCCGCGTTTGATGCGCTGCTCGATGGCATCGGCGTGTACGCGGCGGATTTCGAGATCGCCGCCACCAAGGCCAGGGCAGGAGAGGCCGCCGGCATTGCCGCCGGCATCGCACACCAGGTGCATGCCGCCATGGGTTTCACCTACGAGCATGCCCTGCACAGGAGCACGCGGCGACTGTGGTCCTGGCGCGATGAATTCGGCAGCGAGGTGGAATGGGCGGAATGGGTGGGGCGCTGTGTGGCGCGCATTGGCGATCCCGAGGCGCTGTGGTTCTTCATCTCCGCCGAGCATAAGGTGTTGCCGGTTACTGCAACCTGAGCTTCGCAGCACATACAGAAAGAAACTGAAAGAGGAACATGCAGGCATTACTGGTCAAGACATTGGGACTGCCGGACAAGCTGGTGCTGGAGGACATCCCCTCGCCGCATCCGGGCAGGGGGGAGGTGGTGGTGAGCGTCAAGGCCGCGGGTATCAATTTCCACGACACGCTCATCATTCAGGGGCTGTACCAGCACAAGCCGCCCCTGCCGTTTTCTCCCGGGGCTGATGCGGCCGGCGTCATCAAGGAGGTGGGCGAGGGTGTCACCGGTTTCAAGCCGGGCGATCCGGTGATTGCGCTGATGCGCTTTGGCGCCTTTGCCGAGGAGATCATCGTGCCGCTCGACCGGCTCACGCATTTGCGCCCTGGCACGGACTTCGAGCAGGCCGCGGCTTTCGGTCTGCCCTATACCACCACGTACCACGGCCTGCACGACTGCGGCCACCTGGCCCCGGGCGAGACGCTGCTGGTGCTGGCCGCGGGTGGCGGCATAGGCGCCGCCGCCGTGGACCTGGGCAAGGCCATGGGCGCGAGAGTGATTGCCTGTGCCTCTTCGCAGGAGAAACTGGAGACGGCCCGCCAACTGGGCGCCGACGAGCTCATCAACTACGAGAAGGAAGACCTGCGCGAGGCGCTGAAGAATCTCACCAAGGGGCGAGGGGTTGACGTGGTCTGCGATCCGGTGGGCGGCAGGTACGCCGAAGCCGCCGTGCGCAGCATGGCCTACAAGGGGCGCTATCTCGTGATCGGGTTCGCCTCGGGCGACATCCCCAAGCTGGCCCTGCACTGGACCTTGCTCAAGAGCTGCTCCATCGTCGGAGTGAGTCGCGGCAACTTCATGGACGTGGAGCCCGAAGCCGCCAGCCGCAATGCCGACGTGCTGGCCGGATGGCTGGCCGAAGGCAGATTGCATCCCCTGATCACCGCGCGCTATCCCTTCGCCAAGACCGCCCAGGCGCTGGACGACCTCATGAACCGGCGCGTGTCGGGCAAGGCCATTGTGATCCTGTAAGGTGATCCTGTAAGACTTGGATATTATAATCAATTTAATACATGACTAATTACCATCATTGCATATCAATGAATATTATTATCAAAAAAGGAGTGGCTAATCATGGCTGAAGTCCGGTCAGTTGCAGTAGTCGGCGCGGGAACAATGGGCAATGGCATCGCCCAGGCCTGCTCGATGGCGGGTCTGGATGTGACATTGGTCGACACCCAGGACAGCTTCATTCAGCGCGGCGTGGAGAACGTGAAGACCAGCCTCGCGCGCTTCGTGAAATCGCAGAAGCTCACCCAGGAGCAGGCTGATGCCGTGGTCAAGCGCATCCGCACCACGACCTCGCTCAAGGACGCGGTGTCCGAAGTGGACATCGTCATCGAAGTGGTGCCGGAGAAGATGGAGCTGAAGCAAAGCGTGTTCAAGGACATCGCCGCAGCCGCCAAACCCGGCACGGTGCTGGCCACCAACACCTCGCAGCTCTCCATCACGGCCATCGCCTCGGCCATAGACCGGCCCCAGGACGTGATCGGAATGCACTTCTTCAATCCACCGGTGATGATGCGTCTGGTGGAAGTCGTGAACGGCCTGAAGACCTCCGACGAGGCCCTGCAGACCGTGCTGGCCCTGACCAAGAAGCTTGGCAAGGAAGCCGCCGTGTGCAAGCGCGACACCGTGGGCTTCATCACCACCCGCGCTGCGGCCGCGCTGCGCCTGGAGTGCTACCGCATGCTGGAAGAGGGCGTGGCCTCCATGGAGGACATCGATCGCGCCATGCGCCTGGGCTTCAACCATCCCATGGGGCCGATAGAGCTGTCCGACTTCAACGGCCTGGACGTGGCGCTGTTCAATACCCTGTCGCTGAAGGAGGCTTACGGCGAGCGCTTTAATCCGCCGCAAAGCCTGGTGGCACGCGTCAAGGCCGGGCAACTGGGCCGCAAGACCGGCGCCGGCTGGTATGACTACAGTGATCCGAAGAACCCCAAGCCCACCAAGTAGGTGCCGGCTTTCAGCGAACAGACATACACAGATATCCGAGAAGGAACACCAGCATGGACTACAGCCGCTACCAGCACCTGATCATTGAAATCGACGACGGCCTCGCCAAGGTCACCATCAACCGCCCCGAGGTGTACAACGCAGTCAACCACGTCCTGCATCGCGAGCTGGGCGACATCTGGCGCGATCTGGACCGCGATCCGGAGGTTCGCGCCATCGTTGTCACCGGTGCCGGTGACAAGGCCTTCTCCGCCGGGGGCGACCTGTCCATGCTCGAGCAGCGCATGGAACTGCCTGCGGAAGAGCGTTTCGATGACATCACCAACAACGATGCGCGCGACCTGGTCTACAACATGGTCAACTGCGACAAGGTCATCATCGCCGCCATCAACGGCGTGGCCGTGGGCGCGGGTCTGGCCGTGGCCATGATGTCGGACATCTCCATCATGGCCGAGGACGCCAAGATGGGCGACGGCCACATCAAGCTGGGTGTAGTGGCCGGCGACCACGCCACCATGATCTGGCCGCTGTTGTGCGGCATGGCCAAGACCAAGTACTACCTGCTCACCGCCGAGATGATGGATGGCAAGGAAGCCGAGCGCATCGGCATGGTCAGCAAATGCCTGCCGCGCGCCGAAGTGCTGCCGGCCGCCATGAAGCTGGGCCGCCAGCTGGCCGACGGTCCGCAATGGGCTATCTCGCTGACCAAGCGCTCGCTCAACCAGTGGCTGCGCCTGGGGGGCATCACCGCCTTCGATTACTCCATGGCGGTGGAGAAGATGGCCTTCTTCTCGGCCGACACCCAGGCCGGGGTGAAGGCGGTGCGCGCCAAGAAGGCGGCCGACTTTCCCTCCAAGCGCAAGACGGCGAAGAAGCATTGAGGAGCGGATATGGCTGATCAACCCGTAGTGCTGCTGGAGCGCCCCGCCGACGGCGTCGCGATGGTGCGCATCAACCGTCCCGATGCGCGCAATGCGCTCAATATGGATGTGCGCCGCCTGATCGCCAGGTACATGCTCGAACTCAGCGACGATGACACCGTGCGCTGCGTTGTGCTCACCGGCAACGAGAAATCCTTTGCCGCCGGCGCCGATCTGAAGGAACTGGCCTCGCTGGATTCCGTAGGAGCGATGGCACGCAAGACCGACAAGTTGTGGCGCGACACCGCCTCCTGCACCAAGCCGGTCATCGCCGCGGTGAGCGGACTGGCGCTGGGCGGCGGCTCGGAGCTGGCCATGGCCTGCGACATCATCATCGCCGCCGAATCCACCAAGTTCGGTCAGCCCGAGGTGAAGGTGGGCGTGATGCCAGGCGGTGGCGGCACGCAAAGGTTGATACGCGCCGTGGGCAAGTACAAGGCCATGAAGATCTGCCTAACCGGCGAGCTGTTCACGGCGAAGGAGGCCTTCGACATGGGCCTGGTCAGCGAAGTGGTGCCTGACGGAGAGGCAGAAAAACGCGCAATAGAAATGGCAACACACATCGCCACGCTGCCGCCTCTGAGCGTGCAGCAGACCAAGGAAGTCATCCTCGCCGGCCAGGACGTCAACCTGGATACGGCACTGCGACTGGAGACCAAGGCCATACAGCTGTTGTTCTCGTCCCAGGATCAGAAGGAAGGGGCGAAGGCGTTCATCGAGAAGCGGCAACCGAAGTTCGTTGGCAAATAGGGCGCATCTACATAGTGCATCCACATCCGGAGGAAAAAACATGATCCAGAGCAAATGGAATTTGCATCACGCATTGCTGGCGTTATTCACCATCGCGGCCATGGGCAGCCAGGCCGCATGGTCCCAGGCCTATCCAGTTAAGCCCATACGCATGCTGGTCGGGCTGGCGGCTGGCGGAGCTACTGACACCACGGCGCGGCTGGTGGCGCAGAAGATGGGGGAGTCTCTGGGCCAGCCCGTTACCGTGGAAAACGTCGTGGGTGCGTCCGGGCAGTTGGCCGGGCAACGCCTGCTGTCCGCACCCGCCGATGGTTACACCCTCATCATGGTGGCCGCTTCGGCGGCGGTGCATCCGGCGCTCAGCTCGAAAATCCCCTACGATTTGTTGCGCGATTTTGCGCCGATCTCCCTGGTGACCATAGGCACGTACGTGCTGGTGGTGCCTGCCACGCTCAAGGCGCGCAGCGTGGGCGAGCTGATCGCCATGGCGAAGGCGCAGCCCAACAAGCATACCTATGGCTCCGACGGTGTCGGCAGCGCGCTGCATCTGTCCGGGGAACTGCTGAAGTCAATGGCCGGCATCGAGCTGGTGCATGTGCCTTACAAGGGTGGTGCAGCCGCGGCGACCGCGACCGCCACTGGCGAAGTGGACATGTCCTTCGTAAGCATAAATTCGGCGATACCCTTTCTCAACTCCGGCAGGGTCATTCCGCTAGCCATGTCGCACGACAAGCGTTCCATCCTCATGCCGAACATCCCCACGCTGGATGAGTCCGGCCTCAAGGGTTATGACAGGCTCGGCTGGTATGGCCTCATGACCAAGGCCGGCGTGCCGCGCGACATCATCATGAAAGTGCATTCCGTGGTGGTGAGCGCGACTAATACCAACGAGATCAAGTCAGTACTGCAGAAACAGGGCCTGGAGCCGGCGACGAACACGCCCGAAGAGTTCGCCGCCTTTATTCGCAAGGAACTCGATGTCAATGCCAGGCTGGTCAAGGCCGCGGGCATCAAACCAGAGTGATCCAAGAAGTCCAAAGGAGGACAAGGAAATGAACATGACCAAGAGCATCAGAAACACCCTGTTTGCCGCCGTCGCTGCCTGCTTCGGGTTGCAAGTAGCAACAGTTCATGCGCAGGCCTGGCCCGCCAAGCCCGTGCGCATCCTGATTGGATACGGCACCGGTGGATCCACCGATACAACGGCGCGGATGGTTGCTCCGCATCTGGCAGAACATCTGGGCAGGCCCTTCCTGGTCGAGAACCGTCCAGGCGCCACCGGCACCATCGCCATTGATTTGGTGGCCAAGGCACCGCCGGACGGCTACACGACCATCGTCATTGTTGCCGCCGATGCCATCGTGCCGGCGGTCCGCTCGGACCTGCCCTATAACCTGGAGAAGGATCTCGCACCTATTGCGTTGATTACCTCGTCGCCCTTTCTGATGGTGGCGCACGTGTCTGTGCCGGGGGACGATTTGAAATCGGTGATTGCCTATGCGCGGGCCAATCCGGGCAAGCTGAACTATTCGACTTCGGGGGTGGGTAGTTCTGCCCATCTGACCGGGGAGTCGCTCAATTACATGGCCAAACTCTCCATCACCCATGTGCCTTTCAAGGGGTCGGCCGAGGGCGCTGCTGCGCTCGCAGGCGGAGAGATTCATCTTAGCTTTCCCAGCGTGACCGGCGCGCAGGGCATGCTCAAGGCGGGCAAGATAAAGGCCATTGCCGTGACCAGTGCCAGGCGCTCCGCCCTGGCGCCCACTGTTCCCACCATGAGCGAATCCGGCCTGCCTGGATTCGAACGCATCGGTTGGTACGGAATGCTTGCGCCGGCAGGAACACCTCGGGATATCGTCATGAGACTCAATTCGCTGATTGGGGAGATCGTCAACAAGCCCGATGTAAAGGACATGCTGTTCAAGCAGGGCCTGGAATCCGAGGGCGGCACACCCGAGAGGCTGGGCACGCTGATCAAGAACGAGATCGAGCAGAACCGGACCGTGGTCAAGGCTATCAATCTCAAGATCAACTAGCCGTGGGCATGCCCTGTAGACTGGAATCATGACTCATCCCCGCACGCTGTACGACAAGATCTGGTCACGGCACGCCATCCTCCAGCGCGAGGGGGGGCTGGCCCTGCTGCACGTGGGCCGCCATTACATCCATGATGGTTCCCACGCCGGCTACCGTGTGCTGGCGGGCAAGGGATTGCCGCTGCGCCGGCCAGACCGCACCTTCGGCTCTCCGGATCATTTCGTCTCGACGCAGACGCGCGATCCCGGCGGCATGAACGAGGAAAGCAGCAGGGTCCTGCAGATCATGCGAAACAACACCGCGGCCACCGGCGTGACGCTGTTCGACCTGGGTGATGAGCGCCAGGGCATCATGCACGTGGTGGGACCCGAGCAGGGACTGACCCAGCCCGGGCTGGTGATCGTGTGCGGCGACAGCCATACCGCCACGCATGGCGCGCTGGGAGCGTTGGCCTTTGGCATAGGCGCCTCGGAGGTCGGACATGTGATGGCAACGCAGTCCCTGTGGCAGCGCAAGGCGGCCAATATGCGCGTGGTTGTGGACGGTAAGCTGCAGCCCTGGGTGGGTGCCAAGGACATTATCCTGGCCGTCATTGCCCGCTTGGGCATAGGCGGCGGATCAGGTCAGGTCATCGAATACGCCGGCGAAGCCATACGCGGCCTGTCGGTCGAGGGCCGCATGACGGTGTGCAATATGTCCATAGAAGCCGGCGCGCGCGCCGGCATGGTGGCCCCGGACGATGCGACCTATCAATACCTGGCCGGCCGGCCCTATGCGCCCGGGGGCGAGCACTGGGAGAAGGCGTTGACCTGGTGGCGCAGTCTGCCCAGCGATGAAGGTGCCGTTTTCAACAGCGAGATTCGTCTGGACGCGCGCAGCATCGAACCCATGGTGACCTGGGGTACCAATCCCGAACACGCTGCGCCCATATCGGCTCGAATACCGGAACCTGCGGAACTGCGCGTGGATGAAGGCCGCCGCCGCAACGCCGGTGCCGCGCTCGACTACATGGGGCTGAAGTCGGGCATGCCGCTGCAAGAGATGAGGATAGACCGCGTGTTCATCGGTTCCTGCACCAACAGCCGCATTGAGGATCTGCGCGTCGCCGCCAGCGTGCTGCGGGGCCGTAAAGTGGTCATACCCTCCATGGCGGTTCCGGGCTCTGGCCTGGTCAAGGCGCAGGCCGAAGCCGAAGGCCTGGACAAGGTCTTTCGCGAGGCCGGCGTCGAGTGGCGCCTGCCCGGCTGCTCCATGTGCGTGGGCATGAACGGCGATGTGGTCGGGCCAGGGGAGCACTGCGCATCCACCTCGAACCGCAATTTCGTCGGACGCCAGGGCAAGGGTGCGCGCACCCATTTGCTCAGCCCGGCGATGGCGGCCGCTGCAGCGGTCACCGGTCGCCTGACCGATGTCAGACAGCTGATGGACGGCGCATGAACAAGTTCGACAGGGTCGAAGGCATTGCCGCGCCGCTGGACGAGTCGAATGTCGATACTGATCAGATCGTGCCGGCGCGCTATCTGTCGCGTGCGCGCCAGGACGGTTTCGGCGGACAGTTGTTTCATGATCTGCGCTTCAATGAGGACGGCTCGGAAAACGCCGGTTTCGTGCTCAACCACCCGGCGTATCGGGCCGCCACCATTCTCGTGGCTGATGTCAACTTCGGCTGCGGATCTTCCCGGGAAGTCGCGGTGTGGGCCCTGATGGATCACGGCATCAGGGTGGTGATCGCCACCAGTTTTGGCGATATCTTCTACAACAACAGCTTCAAGAACGGCCTGCTGGCGGTGGTGCTGCCGGCGGAACAGACGGCATCGTTGCGCAACGCACTTGGCCAGGCCGCCAGCCCGCGCATCGCGGTCGACCTGCCTGCGCAATCCATCACCGGGGCTGACGGGCAGGTGTTCAAGTTCGACATCGATCCCATGCGCAAGCAATTGCTGCTAGAAGGCATGGACGAGATCAGCCTCAGCCTGCAGCACGGCGCCGAGATCGCCGCCTTCGAGGCCGCCTATGACAGGGAATTCCCCTGGCTGGCCTCACAGGGGCGCCGCCCATGAAGATCGCAATCATCGACGACTACCAGGATGTGGTCAGGACGCTCGGGTGCTACGACAAGCTCACCGGGCATGAGGTCACGATCTGGAACCATCACACCAAGGACGTCGGCCTGCTGGCGCGGCGCCTGCACGACACCGAAGCGCTGGTGCTGATCCGCGAGCGCACGCCGATTCCCGGCGAGCTGATCCGGCAGTTGCCGAAGCTGCGCATCATCAGCCAGAACGGCGTCTATCCGCACGTGGATGTCGAGGCCTGCACCCGTCACGGTGTCATTCTGTCCTCGGGCATGGGAACGCGGCCTTCCTACGCCACCGCGGAACTGGCCTGGGGGCTGATGATCGCCGCCATGCGCAGGATTCCGCAGGAGATGGCTGCGCTCAAAGCGGGCCACTGGCAATCCACCATGGGTCAGGGAATGCGCGGGAAGACCCTGGGAATCTATGGCTTCGGTCGCATTGGCAGTGTCATGGCTGGCTATGCCAAGGCCTTCGGCATGAAGGTGCTGGTGTGGGGGCGCGAAGGCTCGCTGGCAAGGGCACGCGAGCAGGGCCATGACATCGCCTCCAGCCGCGAGGCCTTTTTCGGGACCGTGGACGTGCTCACGCTGCAGATCCGCGCCACCGAGGAAACGCGTGGCATTGTCACGGCTGCTGACCTGGCGCGCATGAAGCCCAGCGCGCTGCTGGTCAACACCAGCCGCGCCTCGCTGATAGAGGAAGGCGCTTTGCTCACCGCATTGCGCTCCGGCCGGCCGGGCATGGCGGCGCTGGACGTGTTCGACGAGGAGCCGGTGCTGGGCGCTGCCGATCCCCTGGTGCAGCTGCCCAATGTAGTGTGCACGCCGCACCTGGGCTACGTCGAGGTGCAGACCTATGAATTTGCCCTGGGCGCCGCCTTTGACCAGGTGCTGGCCTATGCGGCGGGGAAGCCGGTCAACGTCGTCAACCCCGAGGCACTGACTGTCAGGACCGAGTCATCCTGAGCCTGCTCTGCAAGCGTGTCAGCACTGCAGTATGTACACGTGATCTTGGGTACCACGCGGCGTGAAGCCCATCTATCCGCTGGTGAGCTACCAGTTCCTGAACCAGTGCGCCCTCACCGCGGCGCGATTCATCGTCGTCCTGTACGCCATACAGCTGCAGGCATCCACCGCCGTCATCGGCCTGCTGATCTCCATGTTCGCGCTTGCTCCATTGTGCGGGGCGGTGTCCATAGGCCGGCTGGTTGACCGGATCGGATCGAACTGGCCGCTGCTGCTGTGCACCCTGGCCACCATCCTCGGTCCGCTGGTGCCCGTGTTCTTCAGCGGCTACTGGAGCCTGGCGGTGCTGGGACTGCTGGTCGGCGGGGGCGCGTTCGGATCGCAGGTTGTTGTCAACACCCTGGCCGGGCGTGCCGCGAACAGCGCCGAGCGCGCCGCCAATTTTTCCGTCATGAGCATGGGCATATCGGGTGCCAATGCCGTCGCACCTCTGGTGGCCGGAATATTGATAGACCACACCGGGAACCATCTGCTCCTGCTCGGCCTGGTGGCCGTGCTGCCGGTGGTATCGCTGGGGCTGATGCCCTACCGCCACTTTCCGCGCATTCTGCGAGGTCGCGCCGGCGCGACGCAGGCGCAGAAGAAGAAGGCGATGGACCTGGTCAGGCATCCGGCTGTGAGTTCCATCCTCATCATGAGCACGCTGTTCGTGCTGCTGTGGGATGTGTTCGCGGTGCTGGCGCCGCTGCACGGCACGCAGCTCGCGCTTTCGGCAACGGAGATCGGCCTGGTGGTGAGCACCTTCTCGGTGGCCTCCTTTGCCGTGCGGGTGGTCCTCGGTCCGCTGTCACGACGCTTCAGTGCCTGGAGAATGTTGCTGGTGGCCATGTCCATGGCCGCACTCGGTGTGCTGGCTTTCGGCTTTTCCGCAGCTCTCGTGGCCCTGGTCATCTTCGCCTTTGTCATAGGCGCGGGACAGGGGGTGGGTTCGCCTGTGTCCAGTGCGGTGCTCTACGAGGCTACGCCCCCGGATCGGGTGAGCGAGGCCATGGGTCTGAAGGTGTCGCTGGGGATGGGCACGCATATTTTCGTTCCCTTCGCCGTGGGTGCACTGGGTGCGGTGATCGGCATCGCGCCATTTCTGTGGCTCATGGGCCTGTTGCTGCTGCTGGGCGTGTGGCTGATGCGGTCGAAATGGCATGAGGTGGGCCAGGGCGTCGCTCCATGATGACCCGCATATGCACTCGGCTTGCGCATGAGTCGCAGGCCTGGCGGTATCATTGACCCTGCTCTGCCGTAGTCAGTTATCTGCCGACGGCCCGGCACAGAGGGCCGCAATCAACAAGTCACCGAAAGTCATCATGCCAGCCATTGCCTACAACTACCCCGAGGAAATTGTCGCGCTCAAGGAAGGTGTCGCGGCCTTCGTGCGCGCCGAAGTCATCCCGCGCCATGAGCGTAACCAGGCCCTGCTCTCGGACATCAGCAAAAAATACACTCCTGAAGGTGCATATACCGAAGGCGTGCTCGATCTGATCAAGGAGGTGCGCATGGCCTCGGCCAGGGCCGGCTACTACGCCATGAGCGCGCCCGAGGAGCTTGGCGGAGGCGGGCTGGGTTATCTCGCCTACATGGTGGCCTGGGAGCAGATCTACCGCCAGTGCGGCGCTCACTACTGGCTGGGGCACTACGCCGTCAGCCACTGGGCCAAGGGGCCCAGCCCCGTTTTGAGCGGCATGACGGCGCAGATGAAGGCGCAGGCCCTGGGCCCGTTGATGTCCGGCGAGCACTCCATGTGTTTCGCGCTGTCGGAGCCCGGCGCAGGATCGGATGCCGCCATGATCAAGACCCGCGCCGAGCGCGATGGCGATGGCTGGCGACTCTCCGGCAGCAAGATCTGGATCACCAACTCACCTTACGCCGAGTACGCCGTGATCTTTGCCGTGACCAATCCGGAACTGGCCGCGAAGCGCAAGGGCGGCATCAGCGCTTTCATGGTGCCCACGAACAGCAAGGGCTTTGTGGTGGAGAGCCTGATCAAGATGTGGGGCCACGCCGGCACCGACGAAGCCATCCTGCGCTTTGACAATGTGAGGGTGGAGCCGCATCAGCTGATGGGCACGCTCGATCGCGGATTCAAGATCGCCATGCTCGGCGTCGGGCTGGGGCGCATGTACAACTCGGCCCGGGCCGTGGGCCTGGCGCGCTGGGCGCTGGAACAGGCCATCGAATATGTGAAGGTCAGGGAGACCTTCGGCAAGAAGATCGCCGAGTACCAGGGCGTCACCTTTCCGCTGGCCGAATCGGCGACCCAGGTGCATGCGGCGCATCTCATGGCGATCAACGCCGCGCTGCTCCTCGATAGCGGGCAGCCAGCCATCAAGGAGCTGTCCATGACCAAGATGTATGCGGTGGAAGTGGGCAAGAACGCCGTCGATCGCGCCATGCAGGCGCACGGCGCCATGGGCTTCACCAACGAGATGTACCTGACCGAGGCCTACACCAGCCTGCGCAAGGTGAACGTGGCCGACGGCACCAATGAGATCCTGCGGCACGTGGTTGCCAAGCAACTGCTGTCCGGTGACACAGACCTCTAAGCGATTGACGGTAAATCGACTTGCTACGCGCGCAGCGCCGCCAGCCGGGGCGCTTCGCCAAGCCCGCGCGGCGCGAAGTCCAGCACCACCACGGCTTCGATGGGAGCGTGCCTGCCCTTGAGGTGAATGTGCTCGCGCCGGCCGCACATGAACTGGCCGGCGGTGGCATCCACCGCAGCGGCGCTGGCGATCAGGAGGCAGCCTTGCTCCTTGCTGCGCGCCTCCAGGCGCGCGGCGACATTGACGGTGTCACCGATGATGGTGGTCTCCGAGGAGCGTTGCTGGCCCATGCTGCAGACCATCACCTCGCCGGTATGTATGCCGGTGCCCACCGCAAAGGGCGGCAGGTCGCGGCGCGGATAGCGCCGCTCCAGTTCCAGCGCGTAGGCGCGCGCCGTCTGCTGCACCAGGAGACCCGCGCGAATGGCGCTCACTGCATGTTCGCCGCGCAGGTTGTCGCGCGATTCGAACGCCACCAGCATGGCATCTCCGATGATGCGCACCATCATGCCGCCGTGGCGCCGCACCACGTTCGCGGCCTGCTCGTAATAGCAGTGCAGTACGTCGGCCACATCGGAGGAAGGCAGCATCTCCGACAGGCGCGAGAAATTGCGAATGTCGGAAAACAGCACCGACACCTCGCGCGACTCCTTGAACTGCGCACGCGTGCTCGATTCGTACAACGCGGCGTCGAGTTCCTCCTCATCGCTTCTGGTCGCCGGACCCGGGTGAGCCCGCGGAACTTCCAGGACGCCCATATGCTTTCGCGCCGCGAGCACCTCCAGGCGGCCGGCAATGGCCTGCATCAGCGCCTCGACGCGCACCGGTTTGATCAACAGGCCGTCAGCGCCATGGCGCAAGGCGTTGTCAAGACACTCGCGATCGTCCAGCGCCGTGAGCACCACACACGGAATGGTGCGGGTGGCTGCGTTGGCCCGCAGCGCGGCCAGCATGCCAAAGCCGTCCAGCATCGGCATGCGTATATCCAGCAGGATGAGATCGGGTGCATGCTGCAGCGCGGCCTGCAGGCCCTGCAATCCGTCTGTGGCGGTCAGCACTTCATAGCCTGTGGTCTGCAGCAGAGTCTTCAACGACAACAGCAGCAGCTCATCGTCATCCACCAGTAGAATTCTTGCCATTCCATTTCGTGCCAACATGATCTCGCCGCACTTTCTCGTTGCCATTTATCCCGGGTCTATTAGTAGCAGCCAAAGGCTGCAGAAACTGTGAATTACTTGCGAATCCGGAAAATGACCATGGAATAATGAGGAAAAGTACCGGGAATGAAGTTAAACCCGCGGCGCAGCGGCATACGCGCCTTGGCGCACCGGACGCTGCGTGGCGGCCTTACAATGCTCGCGCTTGAGCATGTCTGACGCAGACGAGCCACTGCGACCGCCACCGCCGGCTCAAATCCAATTACTCAAACGTATCGCATAATTAATGCTGTTAGGTGCTAAGGACCATCATGCAATTCAATTTGAACGAATCACAACAGGCCCTGCAGGACACGGTGCGGCGCTTCGCCCGCGAGCAGCTTGGCGCGCTGGCACGCGAGCTTGAGGAAAAAGATCAACCCCTGCCGCATGAGTGGATGAAGCGCTATGCCGACCTCGGCGTGTTCGGCATCAATGTGCCCGAGCAGTACGGCGGCCAGGGCATGAGCCACTTCGATGCGGTGCTGGTGCTGGAGGAATTCGCCAAGGTGTCCTCGGCCGTGGCCATGCCGGTGTTCGAGGCCAACTTCGGGCCGATGAGCGTGCTGGTGCACTTCGGTCCGGAGGAATTGAAGCAGCGGGTGCTGCCGCGCGTGTGCAAGGGTGAATTGGTGGTGGCCGTGACCATGTCCGAGCCGGAGGCCGGCACGGCGCTCACCGACCTCAAGACCCGCGCCGAGGTTCGCGGGGGCAAGGTGGTGATCAACGGCATGAAGCGCTGGTGCTCGGGCGCCGGGCACGCCGGCGGGTATCTGGTGTACTGCCGCATGAGCGATGCGCCCGGCGCCGCCGGCATCGGCGCGGTGTACGTGGAGAAAGAGGCCAGCGGCCTGCGCTTTGGCAAGCGCGAAGAGCTGATGGGCTTTCGCGGCATCATGACCGCGGACATGTACTTCGACGATGTCGAGGTGCCGGTGGAGAACATCGTTCTTCCAGGCGGAAATTTCAGAAAGCTCATGGAGGCCTTCGACCTGGAACGCTGCGGCAACACCACCATGTCCATCGGCATCGCCGCCGGCGCTTTCGAGTACGTGCTGGGTTACGTGCAGGAGAGAAAGCAGTTCGGCAAGCCCATCGTCGAATTCCAGGCGGTGCAGATGAAGCTGGCAGAGATGGCCATGAAGGTCGAGGCCTCGCGCCTGCTGTTGCACAAGGCGGTGCTGGAAGCCGGTGACGGCCTCCCCAGCATGCTCGCCAGCTCCATGGCCAAGTGCTACGCCAACGAGATCGTGCGCGAAGTCACCGGCACCGCCATGCAGCTCATGGGCGGCTACGGCTACAGCAAGCAGTTCGACATCGAGCGCCGCCTGCGCGATGCCTGGGGCTGGGGCATCGCCGGTGGTACGATCGACGTGCAGAAGACCAACATCGCCGCGGCGCTGGTGGGGCGCAGGTTCGATCAACGCAGATAGGCAGCGTGAAGCGGACGGGCGCATTAAACTTAAACTGCGGCAGGGCGAAGCGCGTGCAGTTGCGCGTGCAATCCCAAACAACAAGACGACCCGGTATGACAAAGGAGAAGATATCCATGAGCAGCAATCTGCTCACGCAAGGCAGCGCCCTGTGCATCATGGCCATGGTTGCCGGCGCCGCACAGGCGCAGGGCAAGGCCGACCCCGCAGCCGGCTACCCTTCCCGACCGGTGACCATGGTCGTCCCCTTTGCGCCAGGAGGCGCGGCTGATGTCGAGGGTCGCATCTTCTCCAATGCGCTTGCCAACAGCCTGGGCCAGCCCTTCGTCATGGACTACAAGCCTGGGGGCACCATGGCGGTGGGCATGACATTCGCGGCGCGGCAAAAGCCCGACGGCTATACCATGGTGTGGGTGTCCTCCACCTATGCCACGTTGCCGCTGATTGTGAAAGATGGCAGCTACGACCCGGTCAAGGACTTCGACCCGGTCTCGCTGCTGAACAAGCGCTACTCCATCCTGTGTGTGACCAACAGCTTCCCGGCAAAGAATCTGAAGGAGTATGTGGCTTACGCCAGGGCCAATCCGGGTGCGGTCAATTTCGGCACTGGCGGCGCGGGCGGTACCCAGCATCTGCAGGGCCTGATGCTCGAACTGGCCACCGGCGCCCCGGTGACCTATGTGCACTACAAGTCCGTCGGCGCGACCTATCCCGATCTGATTGCCGGCCGCGCGCATATCGTCCCGGTCACCTTTGGCCTGGCCCTGCCCATGCTCAAGGCAGGCAAGCTGCGCGCCATTGCCATATCCGCCCGCGAGCGCAATCCGGCCCTGCCCGATCTGCCGACGGCGCTGGAGCAGGGCATCAACTGGGAGTACTCCAGCTGGCTGGGTCTGATCGCGCCGGCCGGAACGCCTGCGCCCATCGTCAACAAGGTGCAGGGCGCGCTGGTGCGCATCATCAAGGAGCCCGAGGTGCTGAAGAAGTTCGGCGAGGAATACACGCTGGTGGCCAGCACGCCGGCCGAGTTCAGGCGGCATTACCTGTCCGAAACCGAGCGCTGGAGAAAGCTCGCCGCCGAAACCGGCATCGAGCTCAGCGCCAACTGAAGCGGATACTGAGGCACGTTGTTTGGTGATCGAGGGCCGCGCGCCCGGGTCTGAATACTGGAGCACTGAATTGAAGTCAAAACCGTTGCATTACGCCACCGCCGCCGTGGCGCTGCTGATCGCGGTCTCGGCCGGCGCGCAGACCTACCCCACCAAACCGATACGCGTGGTGACCGGTGCGGTGGCCGGCGCGGCCGACCTGGGCGCGCGCTACATCGGCAACAGCATCGCCGTCTCGCTGGGGCAGCAGATCATTGTTGAAAACCGCGGCGGCGGGACGGTGCCGGCCGAGCTGGTGTCCAAGGCACCGCCTGACGGCCATACCTTCCTGTATGCCAGCAGCGGCATGTGGCTGGCCCCGTTCCTGCGCGACAACCTGTCCTATGACCCGATCAGGGACTTCATTGCGGTGATGCTGGCCACCTCCGCACCCAATGTGCTGGTGGTGCACCCTTCGGTGATGGCCGGCAACGTTAAGGAGCTGATTGCGTTTGCCAGGGCCAATCCGGGCAAGCTCAACTACGCCGCCTCCAATATTGGCGGCGCCGCGCACCTGGCGGGCGAGCTGTTCAAGTCCATGGCCGGGGTGAACATCGTCACGATTCCCTACAAGGGTGGCGGACCGGCCAACCTGGGCCTGATGAGCGGCGAGGTGCAGCTCATGTTCGCCACGGCGGGAGGCGTGCTGCCGTTCATCAAGTCCGGCAAGGTACGGCCGCTGGCGGTGAGCACGCCTGTGCCCACGCCGCTCTTTCCCGACCTGCCCACCATCGCCGCCGCCGGCGGGCTGCCGGGCTACGAGATCCGCTCGAGCAACGGCTTTCTCGCCCCGGCGAAGACGCCCGATGCCATCGTGCGGCGGTTCTACCAGGAAGTGGCGCAGTTCCTGAAACAGCCGGCGGTGCAGAAGAAGTTCTTCAACGAGGGCACCGATGCCATGGCCAGCACGCCCGAGGAATTCGCCGCGATCATCCGCACCGACATGAAGGTGCTGGGGAAAGTGATCAAGGACGCCGGCATCCGCGAAGATTGATAACGACAGGCCTGTCCGCGGCGGGATGTCATCCACGACAGCAGTCTCAGACAAGGAATCGACATGAGCATGAAACTACGCAGGGTGTCCTACGCAATGGGCGCCGAAGTGACCGGTGTCGATATCACCAGGCCGCTCAGCGACGAGGACTTCGCCGCCATTCGCAAGGCGCTGGTCGAGCATTGCGCGCTGCTGTTCCGCGGCATACCGCTCACCCGTGAGCAGTACGTCACCTTCGGCAGGCGCTTTGGCAAGCTGCGCGACGACCAGCCCGGCAACCTGCCGGACTATCCGGAGATCAAGGCGCTGATCGCCAGGCCGCAGAAGAGCGGGCCGCTGCTGAGCAACTTCAATGGCTCGGACTGGCATTCGGACATGTCGTACACGCCCACACCCATCATCATCACCATGCTGAGGGCCATGCAGTTGCCCGAGGTGGGAGGCGACACGCAGTTCGCCAACCTGCATCTGGCCTACGACACCCTGTCCCCGGGCATGAAGAAGATGCTCGAGGATGTCGAGGCGGTGCACATGGAGCAGGAAAGCGAGCTCGACCATTCCTCACCCGAGCGCCTGGAAGCCACCCGCAAGGCCAAGACAACCGCCCACCGCCTGATTGCGGTACACCCGGAAACCGGCCGCAAGTTGCTGTGCATCGGCGACAAGGTGAGGCTGCTGGCCGGCATGACCATGGAGGAGAGCGAACCGCTGCTCAACTACCTGCGCCTGCATGCCCAGCGACCGCAATTCGTCTATCGGCATGTCTGGCAGAAGGACGACATCATCCTCTGGGACCAGCGTTCCACCAACCACAATGCCATCGGCGACTACGACCGACGCAACGAACTTCGTCACCTTGACAAGATCACGCTGCGCGGTACTGCTCCCACCGGTAACCCCTACGACGACGTGACCAAGGCCCGCAACACTACAGAAGCCTTTGTCTACCACTTTCAATGATCCCCGACCGGGGCGAAACTTTATTCAAGCACGGCTTCCCAGGAGGAACAATGAAACCATTCTCATCCAGAGCTGCAGCCGCGATATGCCTGGGCACGCTCGCCTGTGCCATGGCAGCCCTGCCCGTCCAGGCGCAAACCTTTCCCAGCAAGCCTATCCGCCTGGTGGTGGCCAACGCCGCCGGTGGCAATGCCGATCTGGTCTCCCGTCTGGCCGCAGAAGGCATGTCGCGCGAGCTCGGTCAGGCGGTGTATGTGGAAAATCTGGCCGGTGGCCGGCAGATACCCGGCACGAATCTCGTGGCGCGGGCCAATCCGGATGGCTACACGCTGCTCGGGGTCGGCCTCGTATTCACCATCAATGCCGTGCTGTACAACGATCTGCCCTACGATTCGATCAAGGACTTCGCTCCGGTGGGCGTGGTCGGCTCGACACCCCAGCTCATAGCGTCTGCTCCCGGTTTTGCCGCCAGCAGCATCAAGGAGCTCATTGCCATGGCCAAGGCCCAGCCGGACACCATCCACTACTCCTCCACCGGGGTGGCCTCCACGGGTCACCTCGGTGGCGAGCTGCTGAACTCCATGGCCGGGATCAAGCTCGTGCACGTCGCCTACAAGGGAACCGCGCAGGCCAATACCGATGCCTTGAAAGGCGTGATCCAGCTGACCATAGCGGCGCCGATCTCGCTGGTGGGGCTGATCAAGAGCGGCAAGATGAAGGCACTGGGCATTACCTCTTCCAAACGCTCGTCGCAATTGCCGGACGTTCCCACCATCGCAGAAACGGTGCCCGGATACGAGTACATCCTGTGGAATGGCATTGAGGCCCCCGCCGCAACGCCCAGGCCCGTCATCGCGCGCCTCAATGCCGCCCTCAACAAGGGCATCTCCAGTCCGGACATGAAGGACAAGCTGTCCAAGGCCGGAGTGGACATCGACCCGCAGTCTCCGGAGCAGATGGCCACCTACATCGATGTCGAAATGAAGAAACTGACCAGGGTGATTCGCGAGGCAGGAATCAAGGGCGAGCGCTGACTTCAACATCAAACGAGGAACTCTCATGCGCGAAACCGTTGGCAGCGGCAGACACACTTTCGAAGTCATCGAAGACTGGGCCAAGGTGCCCGAAGGATGGAGCGCATCGATGTCTTCGGTAACTGTGGATTCGCAGGACCGCGTGTACGGCTTCTGCCGCGGCGAGCATCCGGTCATCGTCTTTGACCGGAACGGCAATTTTCTGGGTTCATGGGGAGAAGGGCTGTTCAGGTTCCCGCACGACATTCACGCCGACCATGAGGACAACATCTGGATCATCGACCGGGATCACGGGCAGGTGTTCAAGTTCACCCCCGACGGCAGACTGCTGCAGACCGTAGGCACCAGAGGTTATCGCTCCGACACCGGTGCCGACGGCACATTCAGCAGCACGGCCTACAAGCAGGTCACGCATGCGGGCGGCCCGTTCAATCTTCCCACCGGCATCGCCGTGCTCAAGTCGGGTGATCTGTTCATCTCCGACGGCTATGCCAACTGCCGGGTGCATCACTTCTCCTCGGACGGTCGGCACCTTCACTCCTGGGGTGAGCCCGGCAGCGGCCCGGGACAATTCATGCTGCCGCATGACGTGTGGGTGGACAGCCGCGGCCGGGTTCTGGTGGCGGACCGTGAGAACGACCGCGTGCAGCTTTTCAGCCAGGAAGGCCAATACATCGGTGTATGGCCCACCAGGCTGATCGGCGGCGCGGCCTTCTGGGTCGACGCTGACGACATCGTGTACATGCCCGAGCACAACAGCGGGAATTTCAGTGTGCTGACACTGGACGGCGAGCTGCTCGCGCGCTGGGGATCACCCAATTGCCGCAGCTGCCACAGCGTGAGCGGCGACTCGCAGGGCAATATTTATTTCGCGCAGCCGCTGAACGGCGGCGGCAGCAAGGGACGGCGCATTGTCAAGTACATGCGCAAGCGCTGAGCGCGCAATCCACGCAATCGCAGTGCCACAGACTCACCAACCCAATACAAGGAGGAACGTTGAATACATTGTCATCTGGGACTGCCGCCGCGATACGCCTGGGCATGCTCGCCTGTGCCTTTGCCGCACTCCCTGTTCAGGCGCAGACGTTTCCGACCAAGACGATCCGCGTGGTGGTGGCCAATGCCGCGGGTGGCAATTCGGATCTCGTGGCCCGCGTGGCCGCCGAAGGCCTTGCGCGCGAGCTGGGACAGTCGGTCTATGTGGATAACCAGCCGGGTGGCCGGCAGATACCCGCCACCCAACTGGTTGCGCGAGCCAATCCTGATGGCCACACGCTGCTCGCGGTTGGCCTGACCTTCACGGTCAATGCCGTGGTGTACAACGATTTGCCCTACGACTCGATCAAGGACTTCGCTCCGGTGGGGATAGTGGGCTCAACGCCCCAGCTGATCGTGGCCGCCGCAGGATTCGCCCCGAATAACATCAAGGAGCTCATAGCCCTGGCCAAGGCCAAGCCGGACACCATCCACTACTCCTCCACCGGGGTGGCCTCCACGGCCCACCTCGGCGGTGCGCTGCTGAGCTCCATGGCCGACATCCAGCTCGTCCATGTTGCCTACAAGGGAACCGCACAGGCCAATACCGACACCATGAAGGGCGTGGTCCAGTTGTCCCTGGCGGGGCCGATCTCGCTGGTGTCGCTGATCCGGGCCGGCAAGTTGAAGGCCCTGGGCATCTCCTCACTCAAACGCTCGCCGCAGATGCCCGACGTCCCCGCCATCGCCGAAACGGTGCCGGGGTACGAACTGCTGCTCTGGAACGGCCTGGCGGCGCCCGCTGCAACGCCCAGGCCGGTTATCGCGCGCCTCAACACCGCCCTCAACAAGAGCATCTCCAGCGCGGACATCAAGGACCGGCTGTTCAAAGCCGGGGTGGATATCGACCCGCAGTCCCCGGAGCAGATGGCCACTTATGTCGATGTCGAAATCAAGAAATTGACCAAGCTGATTCGCGAGGCCGGCATCAAGGGCGAACGCTGACGGTCCGGCAAGTGCGGTGGTCAGCACAACCCGGCGTGCGGACCACGCGTGAGTTGGCGGCGAAAGACATCAGGGCTGCGCCCTTGCCGCGATCCTGACCACGGTCAACACCACCGAAGAGGAGTAGTCCGGGGGACGCGACCTGCCGGGCAAGAAGAGACCGCAAATGCCGCAGGATATCTAACCGTCAATCATGCGCTTGCCGATGTAGTTGCGCACGGCTTCGACGCTGCCACCACCCAGCATGTGCCCGCGTATGTCGCGGAACAGCACCTCGACGCGGCTTCCGGAAGCATAGCCGTTGGCGCCGCATATCTGCATGGCCTGATGGCCAGCCTCGAAGGCTGCTTCCGAAGCGAATGTCTTTGCCATCGAGGCTTCAAGCGCCGCGTCCTCTCCGTCGGAGAACTTGGCCGCGGCATGGTAGACAAGAAGCCGCGCCGCCTGGAGGCGCATGCCCATGTCGGCGAATTTCCAGCGTATGCCCTGAAAGTCGCCGATTCTGCGGCCAAACTGCTTGCGCATGCGCGCGTAGGCCAGTGCTTCGTCGAGGGCCGCCTGGCCCTGCCCCACACAGAACATGGCGTTGTGTATGCGCTCGCTGTTGAAGGAGCCGATCAGCTTCTTGAACTGCCCCGGCTGGGTCAGAATGTGCGACTTGGGCACACGACAGTTGTCGAAGATGATCTCCGCGCGCGGCACGGCGCGCAGGCCCATCATCTCCTGGGTGCGCCCGTATTTGAGTCCGGGCGCTTCCTTGGTTACAAGCACGCTCCCTATTCCCTCGGTGCCGGGGGCATCGGACATGCGCACATAGGCCACCATCATTTCGAAGGCACCGGAGCCTCCGACGTACAGCTTGGTGCCGTTGATGACGACCTGGTCGCCCTCGACCGTAGCGCGCGTCTTCATGGCGCCGGTGTCGGAACCGGCCTCGGATTCTGTCATGGCGATGGCACACATCATTTCACCCGAGGCGAGCAGCGGCAGATACTTCGCCTTTACTTCCGGCGAACCGAATTCCAGCAGGTGATTGACCGGCCCCCCGCACGAGGACACCAGCACCAGCGCCGCGGCCTGGGTAGCCTCGGCCAGCGGCTCGACCGCGAGCACGTAATCGAAAAAGGACATGCCCGCGCCGCCATGCTCTTTGGGCAGGGTCATGCCCAGCACACCCAGATCACGCAGCTTCTTGGCCACTTCCCTGCGGGGAAAAGTTCGTGCCTGGTCCCACTCCACCAGATGCGGCTTGAATTCCTTTTCCGCGAGCCTTCGCACCGAAGCGACCATCATCTGTTGCTGCTCAGTTAGCTTGAAATCCACTTGACCTCCCTTATTAATTGCTTATCTGCGCCTGAACATCACCCAATCCATTTGCGGCCTGCTGGAGTGCGCAAGACTCATTCCTGCTCGGCGATGATGTTGTTATCGCGAACCACCTTGCGCCAGCGTTCGACCTCGGCCAGCATGACCTGCCTGAATTCCGCCGGGCCGGCGCCCACCATGACCACGGCCTGTTCCTCCATCGGTCCTGTCCCACGGGAAATCGGCAAAGACTTGTCATGCGAGTCGCGGATGATCGCATCCCCCTGAACGGCGAACCGACATCACCGTCGTCCGCCATGCTGGGTCAAGCGTTCCTGGTGCGGCTTCCATTGCCACCACTTTTGTCTCGTAATATAAAACAATAACTCCTGCAAAGCTCGAATGGCTGGAAAAACAGCGATGAAGACAGCCCCGGCCGGTACCCATGGCGTTTTGCGCAGCCCCCAGGTGATGAAGGCGGTGGCAAGAGCAGGATCAGGTGGGCGCCGTTCTCATTTCAGGACGACAAGCGCATCGGCGGCCACGACACCCTCGCCCGCGGCTCTCACCAGGAGCGGGTTGATGTCCATCTCAACCAGTGCATCGCGCAGCGCCCATGCAAGCTGCGATACGCGGCTGACGGTCATGGCAAGGGCCTCCACATCACGCGCTGGTCTTCCCCTCCACTGCGACAGCATCACCACGCCGCGCAGCTCTGCGATCATTTCCCGCGCCTCCTCCGGTCCGAATGGAGCCACCCGGTATGTGATGTCACGCATGACTTCAGCCATGGTCCCGCCCAGCCCCACGGCCACCACAGGCCCGAAGGAAATGTCGTTCACGACACCCACGATGACTTCGAGGGCGTCGGCGATCATTTCAGACGCCAGAACGCCCTGGATCACGGCCTGCGGCATTGCCCTCCTGGCACTCTGCATGACTTCATGGCCGGCTTTCACCAGGCTGGCACGATCCGCAACATTGAGCTGCACGCCGCCGACGTCCGTCTTGTGAGCGATGTCGGGCGAAACCACTTTCACCGCAACCGGAAAGCGAAGGTCCACATGGACGCGATCGAGGTCATCGCTCCTGATCAGCAGGTCGCGCGTGATGGCGATTCCGTAACTCGCCAGCAATTGCTTGGCCTCGTGTTCATCCAGCCTGCCGCTGCGCGGGGGGTGCACATCCTGCAATACCTCCGGCGGCACCCGCGTTGCGTGACGCCGCAGAGCATCGGCATAGTCCGCCAGTCTGGCCATGGACGCCGCCAGACGGCGGGGTGAACCCACCACCGGTATCGCTCCGGCATTGAACAGGTTGCGGTTTGCCGCGGGCATGGCCGCCGAAGCGGCGGCGCCGATGGGCTTGCCCGAGTTTTGCAGCACTTCCCGGGCAACACGAGCAAAATCCCCCACCGAAGGACCTGAACCCGTGCCGAGCAACAGTCCGACCTGATCCACACCAGGATCATCCACCAGTGCTGTCAGCGCCTGCTTGAGCCTGCCCATGTTGGCTGGAGTGAGAAAGCCAGCCGTGTAATCCACCGGGTTGTCGATGTAAGCAATGCTGGGCAGGTTCTCACTGAGCACTGCCTTGGTCCGGGCAGCGAGTGGCGCAAGGACCAGGCCGAATTCATCGGCCGCGTCGGAGAAGTTCACGGCCGACCCGCCCGAGCCGCCGATGAGGGCGATGTTGCGGCCCATCGGGCGCCGCTGGCTCACGACCGACAGCAGCATGTCCACGGCATCGGAAATGTCCCTTACTTCGATGACCCCGCATTGCCTGAAGGCCGCGCGATAAGCGTCGTATTGGCCGGTCATGCTGGCCGTGTGCGAGGCGGCCACTCGTAATCCCTGCCAGGAATTTCCTCCTTTGAGGACGATCAGCGGCTTGCCCGCCTCCAGCGCATGGCGGGCTGCGGCCATGAAGGCGCGTCCGTCCGGCACGCCTTCCACATAAGCGAGAATGATGCGAGTGCCGGGATCGTCCACGAAGGCCTGGATCAGTTCGGCGGCATTGACGTCGGTTTCGTTGCCGCTGGCGACCACATTCTGGAATCCCAGACCGGCGAGTGCGGATTCGGCCACCAGGCTGTTGCCGAATCCTCCGCTCTGGACGACGGCCGATATCGGGCCGGGCTCGAGGAAGGGCGGGCGGGTAATGCTGCCGAAACCGGCGAAAACATTGCGCGGGATATTCACATAGCCCAGACAGTTCGGACCGATGAAACGCACGCCGCTCGCCTTTGCGGTGCGCAGCAACGCCGCTTCGCGCTCCACGCCCTCCGGTCCGGCTTCCCTGAAACCGCCACCCAGCACCACGGCAAAAGCAATGCCCTGCCTGCCGCATTCAGCGATGGCAGCCCCGACTGCCTGGGCTGGCAAGGCAATGACGGCCACGTCGCAGGGCTCCTTGATATCGGCAACCGCAGCGTAGCAGCGGATGCCATGCAATTCCTCATACTTCGGATTGACCGGATAGACGCCGCCCTTGAATCCGCGGTCGATTAGCGAACGAACGGCGTTTCCGCCCGGGCGCTGCGGTTCGGCGCTGGCACCGATGATCGCAACTCCGCGCGGATTGAACAGGCGATGAAAACCAGAGCCGCCTGCTGCAGAAGATGGGCTGCTAGGTGCCATGCAATTTGAATATTTGGGTGTGGTAGACCTCGGCGCAGACTTCTCCATCCCTGAAAACGGCGCAATACAGAGTCACCCAGTGGTTTCTCTTTTTTTCCCATTTCTCCGCCGGTACGGTCAGCAGTCGCACGGTGTCGCCGACCCTGAGCACTTTGCGCACCACCACCTTGCTCGCGCTGTGAACAGCGTTGTCGCCGAGATACTGGTTGCGAGACCCGATGGGTGCGAAGCGCAAGACCTGCGCCGGATGGATGGGCGGATGGGTGCCCTC
>CAXNIK010000002.1:0-40490 GCA_964202115.1 Burkholderiales bacterium | reverse complement strand
CGCTACGCGCTCCTTCCAGCGACCCCGGCGCAACCCCACTTGCATCCTTCACTTTGAGCATTTTCAACCCCTTTTTCCAGACACGATTTAACCCCAAATTCGTGTCCAGAAAAATCGGAGCCGGCGCAGTTATACCAACAGGTCTATGACTTACCACAAATCCACTTCATCTCGATGTGAAACACACGGGGTCGCCAACTCAAACATCACCTCCACACATTGAAGATCAATCACGTTACGCAAGCAAAAATTCATACTGAACCACTCCCATGACCAAATTAAGCAAAGTTGCTCTCATCACTGGCATCACCGGCCAGGATGGTGCTTACCTAGCGGAATTACTACTTAGTAAAGGCTACGTGGTGCATGGAATTCGCCGTCGAGCGTCACTCTTCAATACCGATCGTATCGATCACCTGTACCAAGATCCTCACGAAGCCGGGGCCCGATTATTTCTACACTATGGAGACATGACGGACAGTTCCAGCCTCATCCGCATAGTCCAGCAAACCCAACCGGATGAAATTTATAATCTAGCAGCTCAGTCCCATGTGGCGGTCAGCTTTGAAGAACCCGAATACACCGCTAATTCCGACGCATTGGGCGCGTTACGCATCCTTGAGGCTATTCGCCTGCTTGGCCTGGACAAGAAAACTCGCTTCTACCAGGCCAGCACTTCGGAACTCTATGGCCTGGTGCAGGAAACTCCGCAAAAGGAAACCACACCCTTCTATCCACGCAGCCCATACGCAGTTGCCAAACTTTACGCATACTGGATCACGGTTAACTACCGTGAGGCCTATGGAATCTACGCCTGCAATGGCATTTTATTCAATCACGAAAGCCCCATTCGCGGCGAAACCTTTGTCACGCGAAAGATCACGCGCGCACTTGCCAGAATCAAGCTTGGGCTGCAGGACTGCCTGTACCTTGGCAATCTTTCCGCGCGCCGCGACTGGGGGCACGCCCGTGACTACGTCGAAATGCAGTGGCTAATGCTGCAGCAGGGCAGGCCGGAAGACTATGTCATCGCGACTGGCCTGCAATACAGTGTACGAGACTTCGTCGACGCTGCGGCTAGAGAACTGGGTATGAAGGAAATCGCATGGAAAGGTGAAGGCAAGGAGGAAAAGGGATTTGATGCCAACGGCAATTGCATTGTTGCCGTTGACCCTCGCTATTTCCGCCCGACTGAAGTCGAATCACTGCTAGGCGATCCAACTAAAGCCAAGGAAAAACTCGGCTGGACTCCGAAAACCACATTTGAAGAGCTGGTTGCCGAAATGGTACGCCAAGATTTCAAGACAGCAAAACGTGACGAGCTCATCAAACACCACGGCTACAAATTTATGGACCATCACGAGTGATGAATGCGGCCGCATTCACCTCTGGAATGCACGTTGAATCAGCAACATCGAATGTTGAGTCGGTGCGCCCAACCATCCTCTTTGAAACGAAATCTTCCAGCATCAAGAAAATCCAATCATGAAGGCTGTAATTCTCGCTGGCGGTCTTGGAACCCGCATCTCCGAAGAAACCAATCTCAAACCCAAGCCCATGGTTGAGATCGGTGGCAAGCCGATCCTATGGCACATCATGAAGATCTACTCCCACCATGGCATCAACGATTTCATCATCTGTTGCGGATACAAGGGGTATGTTGTCAAGGAATACTTTGCCAACTACTTCCTGCACATGTCGGATGTCACCTTCGACGTCCAGCACAACAAAATGGAAGTCCATCAGCGCTATGCCGAACCCTGGCGTGTCACGCTGGTAGATACGGGCGAAAGTACCAATACAGGTGGGCGCCTCAAACGAGTCACCTCCTATGTGAGGGATGAAGGGGCATTCTGCTTCACTTACGGAGATGGTTTGAGCGATGTCAACGTAACAGAACTGATCAGATTCCACCTGGCACACGGCCTGCAGGCGACAATTACCGCCACTTACCCCCCCGGGCGTTTCGGCGCCCTGGATATCCATCCGGACAGTCGCGTTACTTCGTTTAAGGAAAAGCCCAGGGGTGACGGCGGCCTGATAAATGGGGGCTTTTTTGTGCTTTCACCTAAGGTCATGGACCTGATTGCAGGCGACCAGACACCTTGGGAGCGCGAACCCCTAGAAACTCTGGCAGAGGTAAGCCAGCTCAAAGCCTTTCCTCACAAAGGGTTCTGGCAACCCATGGACACCCTGCGCGACAAGACGTTGCTTGAAGAACTCTGGGCCAGCGGCAAGGCGCCTTGGAAAGTTTGGGGATGAATCTCTCATTCTGGCGTGACAGACGAGTCTTCATGACAGGCCATACCGGCTTCAAGGGCAGTTGGCTGTCCCTCTGGTTGCAGCAGCTTGGAGCAGACCTTACCGGATATGCATTGCCGCCCCCCACAAGTCCCAGCCTATTTGCAGTGGCGGATGTAGGAAAAGGTATGCGATCCGTCATTGCAGACATCCGCGATGCCGAAAAATTGGCAAGTATCATGCACGATGCAAAGCCGGACATTGTGATCCACATGGCTGCTCAGCCGCTGGTACGCCATTCGTATGCGGCTCCTGTAGAAACCTACGCAACAAACGTGATGGGCACTGTGCATATGCTCGAAGGCGTACGCAAGACCGGCAGCGTGCGAGCCGTAATCAATGTCACCAGCGACAAGTGTTATGAAAACAAGGAATGGCTGTGGGGCTACCGGGAAAATGATCCCATGGGGGGTTACGATCCTTATAGCAACAGCAAGGGATGCGCGGAACTCGTGACCGCTGCCTATCGCAATTCCTTTTTCAACCCTGCCAGACACAAGGAGCATGGTGTTGCCCTAGCGACAGTGCGGGCCGGCAACGTCATTGGCGGCGGTGATTGGGCGGTAGATCGCCTGATACCCGACATTCTGCGTGCCATTGAATCCGGCCAGCCAGTCAATATCCGGAACCCTCAAGCCATTCGCCCATGGCAGCATGTACTAGAGCCACTGGGCGGGTACCTCACGCTTGCTGAAAAGCTTTACGACAATGGCATTACCTACGCCGAAGCGTGGAATTTCGGCGCAGGTGACGATGATGCCAAGCCGGTGCAATGGATTGTCGAATGTCTGACAAAATCCTGGAGCACGGGGGCTTCTTGGAAACTCGATCCAAATCCGCACCCCCATGAAGCCCACTACCTCAAGCTTGATTGCTCCAAGGCGAAGGCACGGCTGGGTTGGAATCCAAAATGGCAATTGAAGGAAACTCTCGACAACATCGTGGCATGGCACAAGGCTTTTCTCGACAAAGCTGACATGAAGACTGTCACTCTGAAGCAGATCTCCCAATACCAAGCCACAATCCACTAAGATTCTCATGGAAAAAACCGTACAGATCCGGCAACAGATTGCCAAGCTCGTCGATGAGTACGCGGCGCTCGCTTTTTCTCCGTTGCCCTTCACACCAGGCACAACAGTGGTCCCCCCGTCGGGAAAGGTAATCGGAGCCGGTGAACTCAGGAACATGGTCGAAGCCTCTCTGGACGGCTGGCTGACAACTGGCCGCTTCAACAGTGCTTTCGAGCAGCGCCTGGCCAAGTATCTTGGCGTCAAACACGTCATTACCGTCAATTCGGGGTCATCGGCAAATCTGGTCGCTTTCTCTGCGCTGACCAGCCCCATGCTCGGCGACCGGGCAATCAAGCCGGGAGATGAAGTCATCGGCGTAGCCGCCGGATTCCCCACAACGGTGAATCCCATACTGCAGTTCGGCGCGATTCCAGTATTCGTTGACGTCCATATCCCCACCTACAATATCGACGTAACGCAACTCGAAGCGGCCATCGGTCCCAAGACGAAGGCCATCATGCTGGCGCACACTCTGGGAAATCCGTACAACCTCGCTGAAGTCACCCGTATCGCCAGAAAATACAATCTCTGGCTGGTAGAGGATTGCTGCGACGCCCTGGGGTCCACCTACAACGGTCAACGCGTGGGCACTTTCGGGGACATCGGCACCTTGAGTTTTTATCCGGCTCATCACATCACAATGGGTGAAGGTGGAGCTGTCTTCACCAACAACGACGACCTAAAGCGCATTGCCGAGTCCTTCCGTGACTGGGGTCGGGACTGCTACTGCGCCCCGGGCAAGGACAATACCTGCAACAAGCGCTTCTGCTGGAAACTCGGCCAACTGCCAGAAGGTTATGACCACAAGTACACGTACAGCCACTTGGGCTACAACCTCAAGATCGGTGACGTGCAGGCTGCCTGCGCCCTGGCTCAGATGGATCGACTCGATCATTTTGTGCAGGCCCGCAAGAATAATTTCGCGTTCTTGAAAAACCGGCTGGCTGACTGCGAAGAATTTCTGATCTTGCCGCAGGCCACTGCTGATTCCGATCCTTCATGGTTCGGTTTCCCGATCACGTTAAAAGACAACGCGCCGGTCAGCCGGGTGGACCTGCTCACGTACCTGGATCAGGAAAAAGTAGGCACCAGGCTACTTTTTGCCGGTAATCTGGCGCGCCAGCCCTATATGATAGGCCGCAATTTCCGCATTTCAGGGCATCTCGCCAACACGGACATCATCATGAACAACACGTTCTGGATCGGTGTGTATCCCGGCCTTACGGAACCAATGCTTGACTTTGTCGCAAGGAAGGTCTCGATCTTCCTTGGCCTAAATTTCTGATCACTACCCCACATAAGCCTGTTTCCCAATCGACGCAATTTGCAGATGACCGACCTTTATCACCGTCCTCAACCACTCTCGCAGTGAGGTATCCGATGACTTCCAAAATTCCGACCCCGCTCATTGTTCTAGAAATGGCCAACAACCACATGGGGGACATGGAACACGGCTTTGCCGTGATTCGTGCCTTTGGCGAAATCCGCAGAAAGCACGGCTTTCCGATGGCTTTCAAGCTCCAATACCGCGACTTGGATACTTTCATCCACCCGTCCATGCAGGGGCGGGACGACATCAAGTACATCAAGCGCTTTTCGGAAACCCGCTTGTCACGTGCGGATTTTGACAGGCTTGTAGCTGAAATTCGTACCCAGGGATTCCTCACCATGTCCACCCCGTTCGATGAGGCATCAGTGGACACAATCGAATCGCAAAAACTGGACATCATCAAGGTTGCCAGCTGTTCCTTCAACGACTGGCCACTGCTCGAGCGCATCGTTGGGACCGACCGGCCGATCATCGCTTCGACAGCCGGCGCAAAGCTGGAAGACATTGATCGCGTCATCAGTTTCTTCCAGCACCGCGCCAAGGATTTCGCCATTCTTCATTGCGTCGGCGAATACCCCACCCCGGATGAGCGCATGCACCTGTCGCAACTTGACTTCCTGCAGCGGCGTTACCCGGGTGTAAGAATTGGTTTTTCCACCCACGAGAACCCGGCTAACACAGACATGGTCAAGATGGCCATTGCCAAGGGCGCGACCATATTCGAGAAACACGTCGGCCTGCCGACAGACAAATATCCGATCAATGCCTATTCGGCCTCTCCCGGACAGGTGGATGCATGGTTGTCAGCGGCGGAATACGCCCTGACTGTCTGCGGTGAAGGGCAGGTCCGGCGTCCTGAGAACCCTGAGGAAATAGCCAGCCTGCGCTCCCTGCGTCGGGGTGTGTTCGCCAGGCGCCCCATCTCAAAGGGCGAAATCGTTCGGCGCGAAGACGTGTATTTCGCGTTCCCTCCCCAGGACGACCAATACACCGCCAACGACTGGTCGAAATACACTCAATTCACCGCCACCGCACCCATCGCCGCAGACGGCGCCATCGCACCGGCCAATTCGGTGCAAAGCGATACTCGCGAAAAAATCTGGGATATCGTCAAGAGGGTAAAGGCCTTTCTAAAAGAAAGTCAGGTTGTGATTCCGGGCAGTGCCGAACTGGACATCTCTCACCACTACGGATTGGGCCGGTTTGATGACGTAGGCCTCACCATGCTCACAGTCGTGAATCGCGACTACTGCAAGAAGCTGCTTGTGACCCTGCCGGGACAATCGCATCCGGAGCAGTATCACAAGCAGAAAGAGGAAACATTCCACGTCCTGTATGGGGAAATTACCCTGGAGCTGGACGGTCAACCACGACAATGCAAACCGGGAGATGTCATTACCATCGAACCGGGCACAAGACATGCATTTAGGAGCCAGGCCGGTGCGGTCATTGAGGAAATATCGACCACGCATTTCAGGGATGACTCGTTCTACACAGACCCGGCCATCATGGCTAACAAGCAGCGTAAAACCCTGCTGACCTACTGGATGAGATAAGGCGCGTCAATGCACTATCGTGTAGCAGACTTTATCGCTGATTTCGTGGCCGGCATTGGGGTCAGGCATGTCTTCCTGCTGCCCGGCGGCGGCAATATGCACCTGGTCGATGCGGTGGGCAAATGCCCCGGGCTGGAAACCGTGGCATGCCTTCATGAGCAAGCCGTCGGCATTTCCGCCGAAGCCTATGCTCGAATCAACGAGAATATCGGCGTGGCATTGGTGACCACCGGTCCGGGAGCCACCAACGTCATCACCGGAGTTGCCGGAGCATGGATCGAATCCGTGCCACTCATGGTCCTTACAGGGCAGGTCAAGCGTGCAGACATGCTGCGTGACGCCCCCCTGCGCCAGAAAGGCGTACAGGAAGTCGATATTGTCAGGATGGTCCAGGGTATTACGAAATACGCCGTGACGGTGGAACAGCCTGAAGATATCCGTGCAGTCATGGAGGAGGCCTACCATGTGGCACGCGAAGGCCGTGCGGGCCCGGTGTGGATCGATGTACCGTTGGATGTTCAGGGCGCCCCAGTCGATCCGACAGCCCTGCGTCCGTGGACCCGGAAACTTGCCCAGCAAGCAGACGGAATTCCTGTGGCCACAATCAAGGACATCCTGTTGCTCATCGCCAAGGCGGAACGCCCTTTGGTGCTTGCCGGCCATGGTATTCGTCTAGCCGGTGCTGCAGAAGTATTTCGAGCTTGGGTTGAAAAACTCGGCATCCCTGTCGTCACCACCTGGAATGCGCTGGATCTTCTGCCCTACAGCCATCATTTAAATATCGGCCGTCCCGGCGTGGTTGCATTGCGGGCCCCGAATTTTGCCGTGCAGAATTGCGATCTCCTGATCAGCATCGGCAGCCGCTTGGACAACATCATCACCGCCTACAATCCGCGCGGCCTTGCACGGGCAGCCAGAAAAATCATCGTTGACGTAGATCAGAACGAAATCGACAAACTGGACATGGAAATTGCCGTTTCCGTGGCCAGCAGCGCAATGGCGTTCATTGAAGCAGTCAACCAGCACGAGACACCGTCCCACGCTGACTGGGAGCCTTGGCGGACACGTTGTCTGGACTGGAAGCGGCGGTATCCGGTCAACGACGGTCAGCCGTTTCCAACCGCGGGAAAGATCTCGCATTACCAGCTGATGGACGCCTTGTCGGATGCCTTTCCGGAAGGCGCGGTCATCACAACAGGCAGTTCCGGTCTGGCGGTGGAGGCGTTCTATACCGTATTTCGCAATAAGCCCGGGCAAAGAGTGTTTCTCACATCGGGTCTGGGCGCAATGGGATATGGATTGCCTGCAGCCATTGGCGCATGTTTTGCAAATGACCGAAAGCCGATGATCGCCGTGGAAAGCGATGGCAGCCTGCAACTCAATATCCAGGAACTGGCCACGCTTCGCGCCTTCAACCTGCCCATTTGCCTGATCGTGATGAATAACGGTGGATATGCTTCGATCCGCAACACACAGCGCAATTATTTTGAGGGGCGCTACGTAGGAACCGGCCCCGAAGCCGGCCTGTTACTGCCCGACTTGGAACTCATTGCCACAGCCTATGGGCTTGCGTTCCGCCGGATCGACAAACCTGCAAGCTTGGCAAAAGACCTTAATGCTGTCATGGAAATGTCCCGGCCCTGCATCATAGATGTGCGTCTGGTCGAAAACGAAGTCCTCTCGCCAAAGGCGGCCGCAATGCCGCAACCCGATGGCAGCATGATATCCATGCCACTGGAGGACATGACCCCGTTGCTCGATCTGAGCATCTTGGAGAAGGAGATGCTCATCCCGTTGCTAGATGCCTCAATAAGCACTAGAAAACATTAGCCGCCTACAATGAAAATAATTGTAAGGATATTATTGCGACCATCGCATTGGCGTGATGCTGTCAACGAATTTGGCCATAATTGCTGCGGGCGTCTAATCGTGGCGTCCCGCCAATTTAACACTTAAACCTAGGAGACCGAAATGTCGAACACTCTTCAAATATTGGCAGAACAGGAAGCCCTGTCCTTGACTGAGAAGAACAAACGCAAGGATCAGAGTCAAAGGCGTCCCCGCGTTCACGAAAAGATTCAGCAGTACTTCAAGGGCATGCTCGACGGCCAAATCAGCCCGATTCTGCGTCTGAAGATCAACCGTTCTTTGTGTAATTTTCATTGTGTACATTGCTGCGAAGAACCTTACATGACTCGGGATCTGAAAAAACGCATCGGTTCCATTGATCCCCGACCGCAAATGGGTTTGGAGGAGTACCGGGAGTTATCACGCCAAGCCGATGAATATGGAATCTTCCGTTTTGTGCTGACCGGAGGCGAGGCGCTTCTGGACAAGAGCCTGGACAAGCTGATCGAGGCCCTTGACCCGATGAAGCACCTCATTATCCTGGACACCAATGGCTGGACATTTGATGACCAGAAGGCCAAGTGGTTTGCGGGTCTGGGCGGTTACAAGGCACAAATCTCCCTTGATAGCATGATTGAAGAAGAGCATGACTCGTTTCGCGGCAAGAAGGGCTCCTACAAGCGGGTATTGCGGGCTTTGGATGCAGCCAAGAATGCAAATCTTGAACTCTTGATCTCGACTTGCGTCATCAAGGATCGCGTATATTCTGACGAATTCCTGAGCCTTTGCGAGTATTGCAAGGTTGAAGAGATACCTTTGTATGTGACGCTCGCCAAACCAGTTGGAACGGCTCGGGAACAAGATACCTGGGTGTGTACCAAGAAGGACGTGGATCACCTCAAGTACCTGGAAAATAAATACAACATATTCACTCATATGAGCCCTTCCTATGGGCAACCCGGGCGCTGCATCACAGTCAAGGGAATCAACACGGTCAACCACGATGGCGAGATTGTTCCATGCCCCTATATGGATCTGTCGATCGGGAATGTCACGAAGGAGCCGCTGTCAGTGATTCTTGAGCGTGGCATGAAGAACAGCTGGCTGGGGCCATATCGCGACGAATGCATCATTGGGGAACACAAAGACTTCATCCACTTCCATAATAGTTCAGTCGCCGATTATTCGAAGGTGAGTCCGCTTCTACCGGTTCCCTATGAACACGGTTTTGGTCGTGCCCCCGCTATTGATGGCTGATCGGAGAAAAGGGTGATGTATTTCAATGAAATCGGTCGCCGTATTCCAGGCGACGGCATGCGTCTGTTTGGGAAGACGCCCAGCAACTACTACAGATTGACGCAGCCAAAACTCGACTACCAGCAGATTCTCGTTCGTTGCAAGCAGTACAACGTTTCCCCTGCCAGTTTGACGGCCGCTGATTTCAAATCCAGGGCCGAAGCCCTGCTTGACAAACTCAATGCCAGTCCAGCGTATGCAAATCTGCTGAAAGGCGTGCACATCCCTTTCGTCTTTCAGCGTGTTGGCAGCGAGGTTGATCTTGGATCGAATCTTGAAAATACTTTGCTGTCAAATCTGCAGGGTTCATTTACCGCTCGCTACCCGGAAGCCCATTTCAAGGCTGTGCTGCAAAGCAACTCCGAATTGCCAGGCCATATCACGCTGGACAAGGCATCCCGCTACCAACGGTTTATAGACGCAAGCCAGAGCGCTGCAGTTGTCGGTTGGTATTTTCCGCAAGCCCTGCAGGAGTACGATGTAAGGTCACAACGGGAGCAAATGACTTCATTGCCCGAGCTTGACGGCGTCAATGTCTGTCTTAGCGGAGGCATGGATATTTGCGCAGCACTGATCGGATCACCCGACCTGCTCATCAGCGATGAGCACTACACGCCGATTGTGTGCTTGTCGGCCTATGTGCATGCAGATCCGCGCCTTGTGCTACTGCTCAAGGCATATGGCCCCCATATGGAGTTCTGGTGCATGACCAATATGCTCACTAAGGACACCACTCAGGTATCTGAGCAGTGGGCTGGCGGCATAACAGTCTTTGGATAGATAAGTTGTCCTTGGGCTCGCCGGGAGGAGGCAGTGAATCAGGTGGATGCAGGTTAAATTAAATACAAGGGGGAAATGAGTTGGGTTGGGTATCGGGTCAGGCAAAGCTGGGCAACAGACAACCTTGTAAGGTGTGTGGCGGGGCATTGTTCGAAGAGCCATCGCTACGATACTCAAATATGCCCGCTGCCGCCCAAGGATTCCCGACTCTGGCAACTCTTCAAACTGATGCCGGTGCGGATCTCGAGATGTACCAGTGTTCGGCCTGTGGCCTCGTGCAGTTGAGCAACCCACCGGTGCCCTATTACCGCGAAGTCATCAGGGCTTCAGCCTTTTCTGAGGAAATGCGGGAGTTTCGCCGCGTGCAGTTTGAGCAATGGGTGGATAAATACAGCCTGTCCGGCAAGAAAATCCTCGAAGTCGGCTGTGGGCGCGGAGAGTATCTCGAGTTGTTGGGTGAATTGCCTGTCGATGCCGTCGGCGTCGAATTCGGGCAGACATCGGTGGATGCCTGCGCCGACCGGAAACTCTCGGTCCATCGGGCATTCATGGATGCCGATTCCCCACTACTGCCGGATGCGCCCTTTGACGGCTTCGTCTGCCTGAACTTCCTTGAACACTGGCCCGACCCCAACGCTACGCTGCAAGAAATTTGCAGGAATCTAGCTGACCGAAGCATTGGCATGGTCGAAGTGCCCAACTTCGACATGATCCTGAAAATGGGACTGTTCTCGGAGTTCATCGCCGATCATCTGCTGTATTTCACTCGCGACACCCTGACCTTCACCCTGCAGCGTAATGGTTTCGAGGTGCTGGAATGCGAGCCCGTGTGGCATGACTACATACTCTCGGCTATCGTACGCAAGCGGCCGCGGACGGATCTGACTTTCTTCGAGGACTACCGCACTAGGATAGCTACAGCCCTGAATGGCTTCATCGACCGTTTTCCCGCCAACCGGGTGGCCGTCTGGGGCGCAGGTCATCAGGCGCTGGCAGTCATCGCCCTTGCCGACATCGGCAAGAGGGTCAAGTACGTGCTCGATTCGGCACTATTCAAGCAAGGCAAATTCACCCCGGCTTCGCATGTGCCCATCGTCGCTCCCGACACATTGCTCAGCGACCCCGTGGATGCCGTCATCATCATGGCGGCAGCGTATTCGGACGAAGTCGCCCGCACGATTCGCGCTCGCTATCCCGCCTCGATGAAAGTGGCAATCTTGCGCGATCACGGACTGGAGACCGTGCCATGACCGGCGCGCCGTTGCCGGCCCTGTTGGCGGAAGTCATGCAAGCGATAGAAAATCCCCGGCTGTCGCTGCCCAAGGACGTCTTCTATTTCATCAGCCAGCTCACGCCAATGGTCAATGTAGACCTGCTGATCAAGAATGCCTCGGGCGAAACCCTCCTCACATGGCGAGCGGATGAATTTTACGGTCCCGGCTGGCACATTCCAGGCGGCATCCTGCGGTTCAAGGAACATGCAGCCACTCGCATTCAGAAAGTTGCCGAAAGCGAACTGGATGCGTCCGTAACCGCCGAAGCCACGCCGGTCGTCGTCCGCGAAGTCATGGCGCCACACCGGGACATTCGCGGACACTTCATTTCGATGCTGTATCGCTGCAAACTGACTTCCATGCCGGATGAAGCGCACCGTTTCGACCCGGGCAACCCCAGGAACAACCAATGGATGTGGCATAAGGGTTGCCCCGCCAACATCATTCCGCAGCATGAGGCCTATCGTTCCCTTATCGACGGCCCGTAATCCAGAAGTAATGAAACCGGATCAGAATCTCCTGAGCGAGGATATCGCCGCCATCGCAGCCCGCAGCGCCCCTCTGTGGAAAGCATTGCGCGGGCAGTCCCTCTTCATCACTGGCGGCACCGGCCTTTTCGGGCGATGGCTGCTGGAGGCCATGCTGTGCGCGAACAGCACCCTGGGAACGGACCTGAAGGCGACGGTGCTGACCCGCAATCCGGACAATTTCCGCCGGCAGTTCCCGCAGTTCTTCGGCGACGGTGCAGTCCGCGTGATCGGTGGAGACGTGATGAGTTTCGACTTTCCAGACGAGTCGTTTTCCCACGTATTGCACATGGCCACCACCTCGGCCTGGGAAACCAGCCACGGGGAGGACCAGCTGCGCAAATTCCACACCCTGCTGCACGGAACGGAGCGCACGCTGCAATTCGCGGCCCGATGCGGGGCGAAGAAGGTCTTCTTCACCAGTTCCGGCGTGGCCTACGGCCCGACGCCGTCTGGCATGCAGCGCATACTCGAGGAGTATCCCGGATCGCCGGACACGACCCAGGTGGATTCGGCGCTGGGCATCGCCAAGCGCAGCGCGGAATTTCTTTGCGCCTATTACGCCCAGAAGCATGGCTTCGAGTTCACCGTCGGCCGCTGCTTCTCTTTTGTCGGTCCGCATCTGCCGCTCGACATCCACTACGCCATCGGCAACTTCATCCGCGACGCCCTGTTCGCAGAAACGATCGTCGTCAAGGGCGACGGATCCCCCATGCGCTCGTTTCTGTACATGTCGGACCTCATAGTGTGGCTGCTGACTATGCTGGTCAATGGGCGGCATGCACGTGTCTACAACGTCGGCTCCGATCAAGCCGTTAGCATCCTCGACCTAGCCCATCTGGTACGCGACACCGTCAGCCCCGGCAAGCCCGTGCAGGTGCTGGGCGAGAGCGGAAACCGCGTCGGTAATTTCTCCCGGAACTGGTACGTCCCCGACATCGGCAGGGCACGAACGGAGCTGGGTCTGGATGCCTGGACATCGCTGGAATCATCGATTCGCAAGACTGCGGACTTCGCCAGAGCCTCCGGGCAGGTATAGACAGGCATGCAGAACATTTCGCACCTGATATTCGACCTGGACGGCACGCTGATCGACTCCTCGGAGGGCATCCTCGGCAGTTTCGCGGGCGCCTTCGCCCGGTGCGGGATAAGCCCTGTGCGGCCGCTGGCTTCCGATGTGATCGGCCCTCCTCTCATGGACACCCTGGCGCAGCTGGCGGGCTGCAACGACAGCGCCGTCCTGCGTCCCCTGGCGGATGCCTTCAAGGCGCATTACGACACGGAGGGCTACAAGCTCACGCGGGTGTTTACCGGTGTGCCCGAAATGCTGCGCGAGCTGGCCCTATCCCACTCTCTTTACATCGCCACCAACAAGCGTCTGCTGCCGACCCGGCTGATCATCGAATTCCTGGGCTGGACGCCGTATTTCCGGGGCATCTACGCACTGGATTTCTTCGAGCCACCCCTGGCGCGGAAGGCCGATCTGATTGCTCGCATCCTGTCCGGGCACAAGCTGGATCAGCTGCATACGGCCTATATCGGCGATCGCGACGAGGATCGCCAGGCAGCAGGCGCCAACCGGCTGCAGTTCGGGCTAGCGACCTGGGGGTACGGAGGCGCCAGCGCTCCTGAGAATGCCGGGCAAGACCTCGCGCTGGACCAGCCCCACACTATAGTCCGGCTCTTCGGCAAACCATGACGATGGAATTCCTAGTCCCCGGCCCGCTGCAGCAGGTCAGCATGATTTGGACAAGTTGGCGCACGGCATGTGAGCCGGTCTGCCGGCATGTTTTGAAGGCACCCAAAGCGGGGTTTGGACAAGGAGCATCGTGCGATGTTTTCAGCTGACACCCAGTGGGAAGAATGGGGCCGCAAGGATCCCTACTACGCTGTCCTGACATGCGAGGACTATCGCTCTGGCAAACTTTCAAAGGAAGCGAGAAAACAATTCTTCCAGTCCAGCGAGGATCACATCGATCAGGTCATGCACACCATCAGGAATACCCTGGACGATACATTCAGCCCCTTGCGCGCTGTCGACTTCGGCTGCGGCGTCGGACGCCTGGTCATTCCACTGGCAAAGATTTGCAGGGAAGTCGTTGCCGTAGACATCTCTCCGTCTATGCTCGACGAAGCCAAAAGGAATGTCGGGGTTGCACAACCCACGGCCGACGTGAGCTTCGAGCGCTCAGACCATCCATGGATGGAGACCTGCAAACCATTTGACCTTATCCATTCCTTCATCGTCTTCCAGCACATCCCGGCTGCAAAGGGCATGGATATCTTGAGGAGATTGTTGGACAAAACGGCTCCGGGGGGGTGCCGTCCTTCATTTCACCTACCACAGGGATTGCTCCCTGCCGCGCAAGATGCTGAATTCTCTGCGACATCGCATTCCCCCACTGCACTTCCTGCTCAACTTACTGCAGGGAAGATCCACTTCCGATCCGCTGATGCAGATTAATCTCTACGACGCCAACCGACTGCTGCAGGCCTTCCAGTCCGCGGGGTTCGGGCGTATCCATTTGGAGCAGACCGACCACGGCGGCTTTTGGGGATTGCTGTTTTTTGCGCAAAAGTCTTCGCGGGAAGATCGGGCTTGAGCCAACAACCGCCATGCTCCCGATATTGACCATTGCGATTCCCACCCATAACAGGGCGCATCTGCTCGCACAGTGCCTGGGATGGCTGCTTCCGCAGGTGCCGGGGGATGGCAGCGTCGAGGTGCTGGTGGTGGACAACGGCTCGTCCGATGCCACGGGTGCATTGCTCCAGAATGCATCACGCAACGATCCCCGCGTCTGCGTGGCGAGATTGCCGGAGAACCGCGGCTATGCCGGCAGCCAGATGAAGTGCATTGAAACGGCCCGGGGTGAGTACATCGCCTTTCTGTGTGATGACGACCTGTACCTGCCCGGTCAGGTTGAGCGCCTGCTCGCCTTCCTGCCGCGCGGCCCCTACTGCCTCATGGCCATGAACTACATCAGCTTTCGCGATGATCCGACCAGGCCCGATCCGGCAGAATTTGCCCCCGACGAGGACAGGATTTTCGCCCGCGGCCTCGATTTGATGAACCATCCGAGCGTCGGCCATTACTCGGGTCTCGCCTGCAGGCGCGATCTCGCGCAGCGCGCGCTCGCCGAACTGATGCGGGAATTCGACCCTGCCTATTACAACAGGGCGCGCGGCATCATTTCGGAAATCGCCCCGCGCTGCGCCGCCGGCTCCAATTTGCCGGCAGCCTTCATGGGCGCGCGCGGCGTCGCAGCCCGCACGCCACACGCGATCAACTACGATCGCCTGCAGCACCTGTGCCACGATTACCTGGTCTTCCAGTACGACCTGCGGAGGAAGGGCATTTCGTCCGACCAGGACTTTGCATACCGGGCCGGCCTGGTGGAGTCATGGCTGCCCATGGCGATCCTGCACGACGCCCACCTGTTCGATTCCGGGGAGTTGCGCGCCATGCGCCTCGCCTTCGACCGGATGCTCGGCCAATGCAGAGGCTACAGGACACGCTCCCGCCCCCTGTTGCGCCTGGGCGAGCAATTCGCCGGGCTGTGGCTGCTTTCGGCCCTGTCGCTGGCCATAAGGCTGCTCAAGCGCATCCTGCGTCGGCCGCATGCGCGCGGCGTCCGGGTGAGGGACGGCAGTTAATGAACATCACCATGCCTGATCCCAAGCCCCGAGAAGCCCCCGCCACAGTAGCGACATTCGCCAGACTTACCCGATGACTCATATCTCTTACGCAGAAACCAGCAGCATGGACGCCAACCCCGTGCTGTCAATATGCGTCCCGACTTTCAACCGCCCGCAGTTGCTCGAAGAGTGCCTGCAAAGCATCGTGCGCTCGCTCGAGGGCATCGAGGATACAGTCGAAATCGTCATCTCCGACAATGCCAGCGAAAAGGCGACGGCCGAGGTGGCCACGCGGTTCGTCCGGAACCATCAGAACGCCTCCTACTTTCGCAACGAGCGCAATGTACTCGATGAAAACTTTTATCTTGCCATGGAGCGGGCGCGGGGACGCTTCGTGTGGGTGCTCGGCGACGATGACCAGATTACCGCCGATGCGATACGCCTGGTTCTGGAAAAGGTCCGCGCCGGCCATGACCTAATCATCTGCCAGTACTCGGTGATGTCGCCGGATTTTTCGCGAGTCCTGCAAAAGCGTGGCCTGCCAATCGCAAGCCCGTCGCTGCTGAACGACCGCGATGCCGTACTTGCGATCTACAGTACGACACTGGGGTTCATTTCCTGCTCCGTCACCCATCGGCAGCGTTTCCTGTCCGTTCCGACCGCCGAGCGCGACCGGTTCATGGAATGCGGCGCATCGTTTCTGTACTGCGTCTATGCCAGCGCACCGGTCAATTGCCGTCCTGCTCTGATCGAGAGCCCGGTGGTACTCTACCGTAGCGGCATTGCGCGCTTTGACGACGATCATTGGGTCAGGACATTCGTGATCGGCCTGGCGTCGGCCGTGCATGCTCTGGCGCAGTACGGCTATTCGACGCAAGCGATTCGCAAGGCGCGGAACAAGAATATCCTTTACAACGTCATCCGCAGACTCGTCCTGCTCAAGATGAACAATCGACCGCTACAGGCGGCGGCGGCGGCGCTCGCGGCGAACTACCGCGACTGTCCGCAGTACTGGCTGCAGTGCCGTCCTGTCCTGCTGCTGCCTCGATGGTCTCTGGCGCTGGCGCGAGCCATGAAGCGCGCCATTGGCAATTCTGCGGCGGCGGCGTGAAGCTATCTGTTCCGCGCCGGACGATCATGCTCCGACAAGCGCTTCTCCGGAAAGCGCTTGCTGCCCGAAAGGGCGCACCGTGACAGGCAGGGGGGTGCGCACGATGCACAAGAGCGCAGCAGCCGCGCTGAAGCGGGTGGCGGAGTTGATGGGGCTGGACCGGGCCGTGTCCTTCGTGCTGTCCTCGCGAGCATTCACACTGTTCGCATCGCCGGTCACGCTCATCCTCGTGGTGTCCACGCTTACCGAAGTCGAGCAGGGCTTCTATTACGCCTTTTCCGCGCTGACCGGCGTTTCCATCCTGATGGAACTGGGCCTGGGAGTGGTGCTGACCCAGTTCGCCAGCCACGAATACGCCCGGCTCCGATGGTCGCCGGATGGCAGGCTGCAGGGGGACAGCGTCGCGCTGCACCGAGTGCTTGCCATGTTGCGCAAGGCGCTGCTATGGTATGGAGCGATCAGCCTGCTGCTGGTCATCATCCTCATCCCGCTCGGTGCGTGGATGTTCACCCGAAAGCCCGAGTCCCTCGAGGTCAACTACCTCCTGCCATGGATCGTCTTCATGGCTGGCTTCGCCTTCGGCACCTTCCTGATCCCGCTGCTCGCGGTGCTCGAAGGCTGCGGCATGGTGGCGGAGGTGCAGCGCATACGCTTTTTCCAGGTCATGGCCTCGCCCCTGGTGGTGTGGCCCCTGCTGATTGGCGAATTCAAGCTCTACGCCGCCGCATGCGAAATGCTTGCGAGCAGCCTCATCCTGGGAGGGTGGATTGCCGTGCGTTATTCCGGACTGCTCCGGCAGACGCTGACGTTGTCCCCAGGTCTGGTGCGGGATTTTTCCTGGAAGCGGGAAGTCCTGCCCATGCAATGGCGAATCGCCGTCAGCTGGGTCTGCGCCTACTTCACGAGCTTCCTGTTCGTGCCCCTGGTCTTCGAGTACCGCGGCGCCGCCGAGGCCGGCCAGCTCGGCATGAGCCTGAAACTGACCGGCATCATCTACCTGCTCAGCAATGCCTGGATCGCCACCCAGGCACCCGTTGTGGGACGGGTTATCGCCGAAGGCCGCATCTCCGAAGCGGGCCGGCTGGCCCGGACTGCCACGCTGCGCGCCCTGTTCGCAGGGGCATGCCTTTCGGTGGCGCTGGTGCTCGGCATCGGCATCCTGGCGGCATGGTTTCCGCGCTTCGACGGGCGCACACTGTCGCTCTGGGGCCTCGCCTTTCTCTGCCTCACCAACCTGGGCAATATCGTCACCACCGGCATTTCCTCCTACCTGAGGGCCTTCAAGGAGGAGCCGCTGATGCAGACAGCCGCCATCGTCGCGGTGGTATCGGCGGCGACCGTATTCACCAGCGCAAAGTGGTTCGACGCGGAAGTGCTGGCGGCGGCCCTGCTTATCGTCACCGTTCTCATTTTCGTTCCATTGCATGTCCGGGTGCTGGCCGCGAAGGAAACCCATAGGCGCCTGAAACCCGGCGCATGACAAGGAAACCAAAGCGCTTATCATCGCAAGCCATCATGCCTCAGCTCACCATCTGCATCCCCACGTACAACCGAGCGCGCTTCCTGCGCACCACCCTGAATCACCTGCTCAAGCAGATTCGGGACTGGACATCTGTTCAGGTGCTCATTTCGGACAATGCCTCCACCGATGAAACCCACTCCGTCGTGGAATCCTTCCGGAAGGTGCATCCGGCATTGAGTTACCAGTGCAACGAGCGGAATCTGGGCATGGACGAGAATGCCTTCAGGGCCATCGAGGCCGCTGCGGGAACCTACGTCTGGCTGCTTTCCGATGACGACATTCCTCTGCCGGGCGTGTTCGACGAGATCATGAAGAACATCGCGGGCGCAAATGCCGGCCTGTTGTATCTGCATGTCGCAGGCTACTGGCCAGGCGAACCCTACGATATCGTCTACGGCAGAACCACTGTACGCCCGGACAAGACCTACCTGGATCCCGAGGAAGCGCTGCGCGAACTGGAGATCACCCATTTCTCCGCCATCATCATGAAACGCAGCCTTGCGCTGCCCCATATCCCGACCGTACGAGGTTACGCCGAGAAGGGCTTCACGCGCGGCTACACCGTCAACGTTGCGCACTATGTGCTGCTGAGTTCGCGCAAGCCCTGCATTTTCATCGGCAAGCTGGCGCTGGCCTGCCACAATCCGCAGGACGGGAACAACTACAACGTGCTGACGACGTTGATCGACAGCGCCCGCGAATACCAGATCCTGCGCAGCCACAATCTGGTGTCGGCCAGAACCGAGCACACGGTGCTCAATGCCCTGGTGCGGGGCTTTTACATTTTGGTCATACCAAGGCGCTGCAATATGGATCCGCACGCCAGCCCTGAAGTCCTGGCCGAGATCACCAGGCTGTACCGACCGTACCGGAACTACTGGCTGTTCCTGCATCCGTTCGTCGCTCTGCCGCTCTGGGCGTTACGACCCCTGTACCTGACTGCTAGAACCGCGCGGCGCTTGATTCGCAGCCTGTCACAAACCCTGAGACAAGGTGGAGCATGAAACGCATCCTGAAAATCCTGCTCCCCAAAGCGGCATACGATGCCGCCAAGCAATGCTTTTACGCCTTGGTGAAGGCAAAGTACCGTACCCTGGGCCGGCCCGCCAGGCAGGGCGAGTCTGCGAAGGCCAGGGCGCGCAGGCTGCGCGAGGGCTTCTTCGACAAATACTGCACGGGCCGGGGGCTGGACATCGGCTATGGAGGCGACTTGCTGGAGACCAACTGCACGGGCTGGGATTTCGAGCATGGCGACGCCCAGTACCTTCGCGGGCTACCGGATGCAAGTTTCGATTTTGTTTACGCCTCCCATACGCTCGAGCACATGGTGGACCCCGGCGTGACCCTGGCCAACTGGTGGCGGGTGCTCAAGCCCGGGGGGCACCTGATCATCTTCATTCCCGAGCGGGACTTGTACGAAAAGAAAAAGACCCTGCCCTCGCGCTGGAACCTGGACCACAAGCACTTCTTTTTGCTGGACCGGGACGAAGCCCCCGATACCATTGGCATCGTCCCGCTGATACGGCGCCTGCTGCCGGGTCAGATGATCGTCCGTGCGGAAATCTGTAGGGAAGGACATACAATCGACGCCCCTGACGCGCACAGTGACGGCGAGTACTCCATTGAGGTGGTCGTGAAAAAGATGCCCGCACCATGAAAGACACCGATCTTTACGGCAACTACACTTCGACCACCATGCTGCGCGGCTTCGAGGAAGGCGAATTGACGGCATGGACCGCCAAGTATTTCCGCCACCATCTGCTTGCGCACCTTCCCGCAGACAGGGAGGCGCATATCCTGGACGTGGGCTGCGGGTATGGCCGCTATATCAAGGCCATGATGGCAATTGGCTACACCAATGTCACGGGAATAGACATCAGTGCGGAGCAGATCGAATATGGCAGGAACAGGCTGGGTCTCGCCGCCAGCATCGAGGTGGCCGATCCAATCCCATTCCTTGAGGCAGCAAAGCAGTCCTATCAGGCCATCCTGCTCCTGGACGTCCTGGAACATCTCGATGTCGAGTACTCGATCAGCCTGCTTGCCCAGATAAGAAAGTCACTTTCCGATGACGGCCTGCTGATCATCCAGGTGCCCAACGGACTTTCACCACTCTGCGTCAACCGCTACGGCGACGTGACCCACAAGCGGGCCTACACGGTCCACAGCATCGAGCAAAGCCTGAAAATGGCCGGCTATGACAGCGAGACTATCCAGCATTTCCCGCTGGGCCCGTTCCCCGCAGACTGGAAGAGCATGGTGAGAACCATGCTCTGGCGTAGAGTCATCAGCCCCCTGATTTCGCTCTATCTACGGATCGCCGTCGGCGGGAGAATGGGCGGCATCTATACGGAAAACCTGTTGAGCACCGCCACCCGCAAGCGCACTGTCAGTGTGTAAGCCTGACGAATTGCAGGACGCAGGATCGACACCCATGGGCAGCACTAACGTCATACCGCAGGGAACGGGCAGCGACCATGCGTAGCCCCGCCCGCCGATCCTCGCGCTGGCTGGAAAAGCGCTATCCGGACTCCAGCCTCAAGTTCAAGCTGTTCTATGGCGCGCTCGACGCGTTTCTGGCCGTTCTCGCTCCGCGCGGGCGCAATGCCGCACCAGCCGCGGCCCCCAGACGAGTGCTCATTGCCAATATCGCTCATCTGGGCGACACCCTGATCTCGACCGCCATCCTGCCCATGATGAAAGAGGCATTCCCCGGAGCAAAGATCGGCTTTCTGGCGGGATCATGGTCCCTGCCCGTGCTGCAGTCCCATCCCCTGATCGACTGGGTGCACACCATGGATCATCGCCGCCTGAACCGCTCTGCGGAAGGCTCGCTGGCGAAGCTGCGGCGCCACCTGAGGACCCGCAGGCAGGCGTTGCTGGAAATCAGGAGCAGGCAGTATGACGTCGCGGTCAACCTGTATTCCAAACCCAATGTCATCGGCCTGCTTTGGCAGGCCGGGATACCGGTGCGTATCGGCTACATCAGCGGCGGCCTCGGGCCGCTGCTGACGCACCCCTTCACATGGCGACGCTCGGACCGGCAGGTATCGGCCTATCATGCCGACCTGCTCGAGCCCTTGCTGCAAGGCAAAGGAGGCTCAACAAACCTTCGCTACGTCCTGCCGATGCCATCAGCCGAGGCCATGCGGTCAGCCGCCGCCATTCTGGCAGGCGCATCGCTCGCGCCCGGCGCCTATGTGATCGTGCACATGGGCACGGGAGAGCCGAAGAGGGAGTGGCCCCGCGAAAAATGGCGGGCGCTGGTCGAGACCATGACCGGCGAAGGGCATGCAGTCGTGCTGACCGGGTCCGGTGAAAGGGAGGCCCGCGCGGCCGAGTTGGTATCGCACGGCGTGCGCAATTGCCTCAATGTGTGCGACAAGCTGGACTGGGGCACGTTCATCGCGATCATGGGCAGGGCGAAACTTGTGCTGTGCGTGGAGTCCCTTGCCAGCCATATTGCCTCGGCTGCCGGGGTGCCCTGCGTTGCAGTCTGGTCGGGCATTACCGACCCTGCCTATTTCCGTCCGCTCGGCGAAATGTCTCTGACGCTGACGGCCAGGGTACCCTGCCTGGCCTGTCATCTGGGATGCAAAGGCATGGAATGCGTCCGGAATGTCGAAGTCTCCGAAGTCGCTCATGCGGCCCGCGCGCTGCTCGCCGGAGCGAAGACACCATGAGAATCGGCATAGACGGACGGCCATTGCAGGGCCTGCGCACAGGCGTTGGCCGCTACGCCTTCGAACTGTGCCGGCAACTGGATCGCCTGATCCCGGATGCCGAGTTCTACGTCTACAGCAACATGCCGGTAGAAATGCCGGTGGCGTCGGCGCGCTGGACGCTGCGGCTGGACCCCTTCCCCCTGGCCCGGCGCATGAAACCGGTGCTGTGGCTGAAACTGCGTTGCGGCCGGTTGTGCCGCGAGGACAATCTGGATATTTTCTGGGGTGTGGCCGCCTTCCTGCCGCCACTGGCTGGTAATATCCGCATGGCCGTCACGGTTCATGACGTAACGTTCAAAATCGCCCCAGAAAGTATGTCCACCTTTCATCGCTGGGCGCACCAGCTTTTTTTTCGCGCGGACCTCAGACGAGCCCATGCCGTCATGACCAACTCACACGGCACTGCCGCACGCATAAGCGAGCAGCTCGAATCACGCACGCCCGTCACCGTTTATCCGGCGGTAGCTGATGCTTTCAGGCCGCAATCAATGGAGGCAGTCGCCGCCTGTCTGAAGCGCCATGCTATCGCTCCGCCCTACATTCTTTCGGTTGCAACACGCGAACCGAGGAAGAACACCGCCTTGCTGCTGGAGGCATTTCTCGCGCTCAAGAAACAAGGCCGACTCCCCGGCTATTCCCTGATCCTCGCCGGCGGCAAAGGATGGCGGGCAAAAGCGCTGGGCGAACGGCTGGACGAGGCGCACGATAATGACGTAATCGCGATGGGTTATGTCACTGACGAGGATCTGCCATGCCTTTACGCTGGCGCGGAATTGTTCGTCTTTCCGTCGAAGTACGAAGGATTCGGCATGCCTGTCGCCGAGGCCCGCGCCTGCGGGACGCGGGTTCTGACAAGCGACCTTCCCGAGCTGCGCGAAGCCGGCGGGGATGATGCAGTGTATGTTGCGCCGACGCTTCCAGGCTTGTGCGAAGGCATGCTGAAGGCATTGTCTCAGCCACGAAAGTCCGGCACCGAACGAACCAGCCTGCCTACCTGGGAAGCAAGCGGCAAAATCCTGGCAGGTGTCCTCATCGGAAGGGCGGACAATTACGCGGCGCACGGAACATGAAGTCTCTCAGCATGTATATAGGCGGCAACACGGCGTTCTCCAGCTGGTTGTACGGTCTGCTGGTGGGTTCGCTGGGGTTTGGTACCGTGGCAGTTGGACAGGTAGGTGGCGCCAATATCCGGATGTGGGAAGTTCTGTTGGTGGCGTTTGCCGCTTCCATCTTCATGAAGGCGTGCCTGCGGGGAGCACTCATCATTCCCAATACCACAGCCATCGTACTTGTGCTGCCCTTGGTTCTGAGCGTACTGCTATCAGGACTCAATGCCAACCGCCTTGATCTATGGTTCAAGCAAACCTTGCTGTTGATTGCCATGATCACGCTGTCCGCGCTCGTTGCCCAGAGATGGTCCCGTGCGCAGATCGTCCAGACCCTCCGCTGGGTCACTTATCCCGGCATCCTCATCGCCGCCTGGGGAATCGTCGAGCTGTTCTTCTTCCCGGAGAACCTTCAGGTTTACTGGATCACAAGCACGGAACAGGGCCTGCCTCGAGTGCGTTCCTTCTTCGCCGAAGCCAATGAATTCTCCCAGTTTCTGTGCCTGCCCTTCGGTTTCCTGCTCGCGGCGCTCCTGTTCCAGAAATCGCTGCCAGGGTGGGAGCGCTGGGCCTACCGTGGCGGCCTGCTGGTGGTGCTGGTTGCGCAAGCCCTGACATTTTCACGTGGCGGGATACTGGGTTTTGCCGCCGGGCTTTTCGCCATGGCCGCACTGGCGGTCGCACACCGGATCGACGAGATCCGCGCCCTGCTGCCCCAGGCACGCCGGGCACTGGCCCTCGCGGCCGCCGTGCTGGCCGTGCTCTTCTGGAATGCCGTCGCCGTCGCCGAAATTCTGACCGCATTACTCGGCCGCCTGCTCTCCTTGCTGGCAGGGGGAGACGCCACGGCCAATCTCAGGCTCGAGGCCATGACCGCGGCGGTGTCGGCCGCATCCTCATCGCTGCCCACCTTCATTGCCGGCATCGGTCTGGGCAACATTCCTCACATTTTCGGCGAGGACAGCGCCACCACGGGCAATGTTCTGGCGGACATTTTCGCAGAACTGGGAATGCTGGGAATGCTGTCCTACCTGCTTGCCGTCCTGGCCGCGCTGGTGTTGCCGCTGCGCTCGCTGGCCATGCTGCAGCGGGACCGGGACGGCGGCATGCTGGCCATGTTCGTGGGCGCGTATTGCGCCATGACCGCCATCCTGATCGACGGGTTGACCTATGCATCCCACATGCTCACCTTCTTCTGGTTCGCCTACGGAATCCTGCTGGCCTTCCATCGACACGGTGTCGCCCTGAAAAAGCATGTCCGACGCGGCATCGTCCATGATCACAATTGATGTCAGATGGCTTTCGGTTTCCGGAATCGGCACCTATCTGAGAAATCTCGTTCCCGGAATAATTGCGGCCTTCCCCCGGGAAGACTTCTGCCTGCTCGGTGATCCCGGGGAAATGCAACGCCACGGCCTGCTGCGCCAGGCAAATGTCATCCCGGTATCGGCCGCGGCCTCGATGTACTCGGTAAGAGAGCAGTTCGAGATCGCCCGGAAGATCCCCAGGTCCACGCGGCTGTACTTAGCCACCCACTACAATGTTCCACTGCTTTACCGGGGCAGGATGCTGGTCACGGTATACGACCTTTTCCATGTAGCCATGCCCGAACTGGTGGGGGGGTGGCACAAGTCCGTCTATGCACGGTGCATGTTCGAGGCGGTCAGGCGAAAGGCCGCAGCGATCATTACCATCTCGCGGTTCACCAGAGATGAACTGATCCGATATACCGGTGAAAGGCCGCAGGCTCAGCCCATCCATCCCATTCATCTCGGGGTCGACGACTCGTGGTTTGACATTCCCAGGCTGGCAAACCCCCATGGCAGGCCATATCTGCTTTACGTCGGCAACGTCAAGCCTCACAAGAACCTGGGCGCCCTAGTCAAAGCCTTCACCTTGGTCACCAATGACATCGGGCATGATCTGCTAATCGTCGGCAAGAAGGAGGGGTTCATCACCGGGGACACGGCCTCCATGTTCGACGCCGAAAGGCTGCTGGGCAGGGTAAACTTCACGGGTTATGTGACTGATGAGTCGCTGAAGCAGTACATGGCGCATGCCGACGCGTTTGTCTTTCCATCGCTCTACGAGGGATTTGGACTGCCGCCGCTGGAAGCGATGGCCTCTGGCAGCCCGGTGATCGCCTCCAATGCAGCCTCCCTGCCCGAAATTTGCGGTGACGCGGCGTTGTATTGCGATCCACGCCGGCCGGAAGACATTGCCGCCAGGATCAGGGAACTGCTCGGCAATCATGCCTTGCGCGACTCGCTTATCCGCAAGGGGCGGGCGCATGCCCGGCAGTTCACCTGGGACGCCTGCATCGCCAGAACCTGTGAAGTGATGCGCGGTTTGCTGATACAGTAAAAACGTAAAAGGCCGTTTTTTCCAGGCGGCCAGGTAAACTTGGTTCGTTTTGTCTGACAATTGATTGATCGGGAGCACGGGTTCCAATGCATCTCATCCACCGCAACACCTGCCGCGTATGCGGATCATCCGCTCTCACCAAGGTCATCGACCTGGGGGAGCAGTATTTGCAAGGCTCGTTCGTCAAGCCGGGCAAGGAACTGCCGCCGATGCGAAGAATCCCCACCGTGCTGGTCAGGTGCGATCCCACGCGGGACGAAAAGGCCTGCGGGCTGCTGCAGATGGTCCACTCGGTGCCGTCGAAGATTCTCTATTCGGCATACTGGTACAGATCCGGCACGAACCAGACCATGCGCGATCACCTCAAGGGCATCGCCGAGGAGGCTGCGGGCATGGTCAAGGCCAGGGATGCCCGCGTGCTGGACATCGGCTGCAACGACGGAACGCTGCTGAAATGCTATCCGCGCGACTTCGTCAAGTACGGGGTGGACCCATCGGATGTGGCCCAGGAAGTCGGCGACGGCATCAGGGTCATACAGGACACCTTTCCCTCCGCGGAACTGAAAACCGACATTCAAGGCAGGCCGTTCGACATCATTACCTCGATCGCGATGTTCTACGATCTGGAGGATCCGGTGGCGTTCGTGCTGAACGTGAAGGAGTTCCTGGCCAGGGACGGCATCTGGATATTCGAGATGTCCTATATGCCTTCCATGCTCAGGATGAACTCCTACGACACCATCTGCCACGAGCACCTAGAGTACTACAGCCTGGCGGTGCTGGAGAACATTCTTGGCCGCGCCGGAATGAAGATTGTGCGCGCGGGCCTGAACGGCATCAACGGCGGAAGCATACGCTGCTATGCAAGCCATGCCGATAACTTCTCCTACAAGAGGCCCGAGTTTGCGCGGGATCTGGATGCGCTTCGACAGGAGGAGTTCGATCTCGAGCTGGATACCGACAAACCCTACAGGCACTTTCAGGAAAGGATAGAGAAGCACCGGGACGAGCTGATCACCCTGCTGAAGAAACTCAAGGCGGAAGGCAAGGTCATCCATCTCTACGGCGCCTCCACCAAGGGCAACACCATCCTGCAGTGGTGCGGGATAGACAATCTGCTCGTCGATTATGCGTCCGACCGCAACCCGGACAAGGATGGCGCAAAGACCCTGGGCACCGATATCCCCATCATCAGCGAGGAAAAATCCCGGGCGCTGGCACCGGATTACTACCTGGTTCTCCCGTGGCATTTCAAGGCCGAGTTCCTGGACAGGGAAAAGGCAATGATCGAGCGCGGCGTGGGCATGATCTTTCCCCTGCCAGAGGTGGAAGTGATCCGCAAGAGTGGATGATGCGCGGGCAGGTCCGCAGAGGAGGGCGACAACCGGTGCAGGCGCAGCATTGAAGATTGCCGTCGTCCACGACTATCTGTGCGGCATCGGTGGTTCCGAGCGGGTGTTTCAGTACATCTGCGAGGAATTCGCCGAGGCCGATGCCTACACCCTCGCATACAATCCGGATAGGACCTTGGCCTATTTCCGGGGGCGCGGCATCAGGACGACATGGGTGAACCCTTTCGTGCGCTCCATGGATGCGTTTCGATGGTCATTCCCGCTGTCGACCTACGTGATGGAGTCGCTGGATCTTGGGCAATACGACATCGTTCTCAGCTCATCCGCAACGGTGGCAAAGTACGTCCGGGTCCCCAACGGGAAGCACATCTGCTACTGCTACATCCCCACCCGCGCACTGTGGCAGACCTACGAGTATTTCGGCGCAAGCGTCAAGGCACACTTGATCAGGCCCATGCTGACCTGGTTGCGCAACCGGGACTTGCACGCAGCCAGGCACGTCGACCAATTCATTGCCATATCCGAGACGACCCGCAAGCATATTGCCGACACCTATCACAGGGACTCCCGGGTCATTTTCTCACCCATCGACCTGGAAAAATTCGCCCCCTCCGAGAAGCACGGCGAGCACTACCTTGTGGTGTCGCGCCTGGAGCAGTGGAAGCGGGTGGATTACGCGATCGAGGCTTTCAACAGACTGGGGTTGCCATTGCGCATCATCGGCACGGGGAAGGAAGAGACGCGGCTGCGAGCCATGGCGCAGTCCAACATCAGCTTCCTGGGCGGCGTCGACGACGCCGCGCTGGCCCGCGAGTACGCCGTGGCCAAGGCAGTAGTGTTCACCCCTTTCCTGGAATATGGCCTCATCCCCCTCGAAGCCAATGCCAGCGGCACCCCAGTCATCTGTTACGGTGAAGGCGGCATCACCGAGACCATGATTCCCTGGGATGAAAGGCTCGGCAACGACGCATCGGCCACAGCGGTCTTTTTTCATCAGCAGACAGCCGATGCCCTGGTGGAGGCTGTGCGACGGTTCGAGCGCGCCGGATTCGACCCTGATTATCTGGTCCGACACGCATCGGCCTGGGGCATTCCAGAATTCAAGCGGCGGCTTCGCCTGGCCGTCAATGCGTTCGGGCAGACCGCATGAAGAAGGTCCTGCTGATTGGTGGAACCGGCTTTGTGGGCAACCACATGCGCGCCTCCGTCGAGGCCACGTCGGTGGTAGCCGCCACCGGTCGCGACGCCGACGTCAGGGACCTGGAGAAACTGCGCGCGCTGATATCCAGGGAGCAGCCAGACCAGGTCGTCAATCTGGCCGCCATTACCACGCTGCGCGAGTCATTTCAAAACCCCCGCGACACCTACGACATCAACTTTCTCGGCACGCTCAACGTGCTGGTCGCGCTACGCGACTGCGGATTCTCCGGCCGCATGCTGTTTGTCAGTTCCAGCGAGGTCTACGGGTTGCTGAACCCCGGGGAGCTTCCCGTGGGAGAAGACCGTCTCCCGCGGCCACTGAGCCCCTATGCCGTGGCCAAGACTGCTGCCGAGGCACTTTGCTACCAATGGAGCCAGACGGAACAATTCGAGATCGTGACCGCCCGTCCGTTCAACCACATCGGCCCTGGTCAGAGCGAGCGCTTCGCGGTGGCCGATTTCGGACGCCAGGTGGCGGCCATCAGGCTGGGCAAGACCGAGCCGGTGATCCATGTCGGTGACATAGACACCACGCGCGACTTCACCGACGTGCGCGACGTGGTCAGCGCCTACTGGCTGCTTCTGGACCAAGGCAGGAATGGCGAAATCTATAATGTCTGCTCCGGCGAGGAACATTCCATGCGTTCTTTGGTGGAGCGCATGTGCGAACTGGCTAGCTTGAAGGTGGAACTGCGGCCCGATACGGCCAGGTTCAGGACCAGCGAGCAACGCCGTGTTCGCGGAAGCAAGACCAAGCTTGGAATCGAAACCGGCTGGGTCCCACGGATACCGCTGGACCAGACCCTTGCCGACATTCTGACCTACTGGACAAGGGAACTGCTTGAGCACAAGGACTAGGCGTGCGCTGATCTGCGGCATCAGCGGCCAGGACGGCGCCTATCTGGCAAAGCTGTTGCTGGACAAGGGCTACGAGGTCATCGGCACCTCGCGTGATGCCATGGCTGCGTCTTTCGACAACCTGGCGCGCCTGGGACTTCGTGCCAGGGTGCAAACCGTGTCGATGGCGATCAGCGATTTCGGTAGTGTGCTGGCTGCGATCAAGGATGCCGCCCCGGATGAGATCTACAATCTGGCCGGGCAGAGTTCCGTCGGTCTTTCGTTTCAGCAGCCCGTGGAAAGCATGGAGAGCATCGCCATGGGGACACTGAACCTGCTCGAGTCCATCCGATTCCTCGGGCAGCCGATACGCTACTACAGCGCCGGTACGGGAGAATGCTTCGGGGACACTGGCGACAGCCCTGCTACCGAGGAGACGCCCTTCCACCCGCGCAGCCCATACGCCGTGGCCAAGGCCTCCGCCCATCACCTGGTCGTCAACTATCGCGAGGCGTACCGGATACATGCCTGCACCGGCATATTGTTCAATCACGAGTCGCAATTGAGGCCGGATCGATTCGTGACGCAGAAGATCGTCAGGGCGGCAGCCCGCATCGCACGGGGCAGCCCCGAGAGACTACTTCTGGGTAATCTAGACATCTATCGCGATTGGGGCTGGGCCCCAGAGTATGTGGAAGCCATGTGGCTCATGCTGCAACTGGAGACAGCCGAGGATTTTGTGATTTCCACCGGCCGGACAGTTTCACTGGCCTACTTCGTCGAAAAGGCCTTTTCGCATTTTGGACTGGACTGGAATCGATATGTGGCCTCCGATCCATCCCTGCTCAGGCCCTCCGATATCCGGGTGGGACGGGCTAACCCGGAGAAAGCCTGGCACAGGCTCGGTTGGGCCGCGAAAACGCAAGTGGATGGGGTCATCGCGAACATGTGCGATGCCACCCTGGAGATGAAGGCGGCACCCTCGTCCCAGCCATAACGGCCGCTTCTTCACCCCGATTCAGTGCAGGTGCTGGCGCCAGAGTTCCATAGTCTCGTTGTGGTACTTGGCGACCGTATCCAAGATCAGGCCGACGGAGAAACTGAGCGTGGCGAGTATGCCCAGCCCTGCGGCGAGAATCGCCCGTGGAACCCGCAGCACAATTCCTGTCTCGTAAAACTCCAGAACCGGGCCGATGCCGGCAGCAAGCGAAGCCAGCGCCAGAATGCCGGCAATCACGGAAAAGAATAACAGCGGCTTGTAGTCCTTGAAAATTAGCACGAGGCATCGCAGGATGATGAAGCCGTCGCCAACAGTGTTCAGCTTGGAATGGCTGTTCTCCGGCCGGGCTCCGTATTCGACGGGAACTTCCCGGATGCCGAAGGACTTTCCTGCCGCCTGCAGAGTAAGTTCGGTCTCGATTTCGAAGCCCCGCGCCTGCAGCGGAACCATCCTGAAGAATTGCCTCGACAGAATGCGGTAACCCGAAAGCACGTCGCCGACACGTACTGAGAAAAGCACCGAGACTAGCCAGCTGATGAACCGGTTACCGAACCGATGGAACAGGCGGAACGCTCCCGCGTGATGCTGCTCCAGGCGGGTTGCAACCAGCATGTCGAGCCGCTCCTTGCGAAACCGATCTATCAATTCAGGAGCCGCCGAGGCCGGATAGGTGCCATCGCCATCGACCAGCACGAAAATATCGGCATCGACGGCGCGCTTCATGTGCCGGATGACATTGCCCTTGCCACGCTGCGGCGAATGAATGACGCGCGCACCGGCATTGCGTGCCACTTCCACGGTGCGATCCGAAGAGGCGTTGTCGAACACGTAAATTACCGCCCCGGGAAGCGCCAGCGCGAAGTCCCTCACCACTTTGCCTATGGTGACTTCCTCATTGAGACAGGGAATCAGGACCGCAATGCCGTGACGATGCGCAGTGCCGTCCCCCTGCGCAGCCAACTGCCCAGCGCATGACTTCGATATCGGATCCTGCACTCCCATATACGCTCCCAAAAGGCTCAAGAACGCGCCTTATCATGAAAATCGGAATTGCTGCCAGTCCGGACACAGCGGGAAACCCGCCAGTGACGATGTCAGATGGGCAACTGCTTGCATTATCCCAGCTATCGCCGCCGCACGCGTCAATGCGCGCGCCGTGCATGCCCTCGAAAGATCCGGCAGGGCCTGGTTCCGGTCCGATGGTCGGCGATCGTGAGAGAATTCACAGCTTACCCCGTCAAAGTCGCCCAGTGGCCGCGCGGGACAATTGCGGACGAAAACTGCTTCAACCATGCAAGACACAGGCAGAAAACAGGGGCTGATGACGCTGGCCAAGGCAGCCGTGGTGCTGGCTCTGCTGGCGATATTCTTCCACATCGTGCTGTTGAAATCGCCCTTGGTGACTCTTTCTCCCGATTCGATCCGCTTCATGCATTTCTGGCAGGTGAATGTCGACCATTTCCGGGAAGACGGAGGCGGTGCGAAGAGCGCCGTCAAGGCGGTTTTCTATTCCCTTAGATCGTCCAACAACTACGACATGAGCAGGGGCCGCGTCATCCAAGCGGCGCTGTACGGGCTTGACGGACTGACCCGATGGATGCTCCCCTCCCCCATGTTCAATGTCTGGATGATGGCCCTGATGACATTGAATGGTGCATTGATGGCTTGGCTTGCCACCAGGGTCGTGCCCGACTTCCGGACGCGAACAACCCTTTTCGCACTGGCATGGCTGGCTGTCTGCACCACGGCTTTGGTGATGAGTCCGGTCATGCTGCTGGTCCTGTATGCGAAGTATGTGTGGGTAGCCTTCGTGCTGTGCCATTTCATCGCGCGCAGCAAAGTCATGAAGTTCTTCTGGCTGGCCCCTGCGGCATTCTCCGATGAACTCGGCTTGTTCGCGGCGATGCTGCTGACCTTCCTGCATGTGGCACACATCAACCTTGCCAGTCCTGACCTGGTCTCGGGACCGTACTCCACGCACGTCAGGATCCTGAAAGCGCTCCTTCTCGGAACGGCTGCCGCATTCACGGTGATGTTTTCCTGCTTCGGGATCTCTGCGGTATTTTTCGGTGGTGCCGCCCCCGAGTTTCTGGCGCTCGCCGCCTCCGCATCAGGTGGAAGTGAGTTCCTGAAGCCAGCAGCAATCTGGCATTTGGTGAACGGATTGTTCTGGCGTGCCGAAATCATGATACTCGGGTCGTCACTCGGCCATCCGGCAGTGACAACACTGGTTGGGTTGGCTGTGCTTGCCGTTATCACAGTCGGAATATGGAAAACCTGTAGGCTGCACGTGCGCACGGCGGCGTTGGCAGACGACAGTCCCGATACCCGGATCCTGGCATGGCTGGGCGACGAACGAGCGCGCTTCTATGCCTTCTGGACCATCATGCTGGTGGTGGTCGCATTCGTGGTCGTCCGCGTCGGCGCCGGCGATTTCACCCACTACGGCTATCCAGCCGCAGCCGTTCTTGCCGTGCTTTTCATCCGGGCTCTTTTGGACGTTTTCTCCGCGCGGGCGGCGGGCATAGTCCTGCTTGCGATGCTGGCGACACATCTGGCCCTCCTGCCGCAGGCAATTTCGACAACCCAGATTGCCCTTGAAAAGTATCTCTTTCCAGATGGCACGGTATCGCGCCAGGATATCGCTGCAGTGCAGCAAAGCGTCATGGAGTTCAGAGCGAGCGGAGCTTCGCCGGTGTTTGAGGCCGCGACCAACGGGCAGGAAATGGATTTCACCGGTACCTGGTTCTATTCCAGGGTCAGGAGTGCCGAAAGCCTGACGGAACCGCATTTCCCCTTTCAGGGCACGGTGCGGGTGCTGCTCTGGCCCGACAGAATCCATTCCAGCCGTTACAACGCCGATCGCATTTTCGATTACAAGCGGCCCAGATTCCAGGACGGTGGCTCTCCTTGACTCCGGGACGGCGATGATGCCTCCCTGGGCATCCCTGCCGCTCAGGACGGCAAGCCGAAGGTGTACAGCTTGTGGGTGAAATAGCTGAATACGGCATTGACCATCACCACCACGCCCTGCGCAAGCAGTGGGTTGAAACCACCCAGATCCACCAGTAGCGCCATGAGCGTCAATCCGCCGACCAGCGTCCCAAGCGTTGCAACGTTGAAGCGCAGGTACGCCGGCAGCAACGCGCCTTGCGCGCGAAAGACCAGTACACGATGTGAGAAATAGGCATTGGTCACGGCAATGAAGTGCGAGATGGTGGCGATCACCAGATAATGCAGGGGATCTCCCAGCCATGCATACAGCAGGGCAAAGGCGACGAAGCCGAACAGCGTGTTGTAGGAACCCACCACCAGAAAACGGACCTTGTCGCTGCTCCACAGCTTGCGCGGGCTGATGCTCATGGCGGCGGCGCGGCCGCTGTACCCTCCGGAGCTTCGAAGTTCACGCGTTCCCGCTCGATCACCAGGGGGCGTTTCAGCACCTGGGTATGTATGGTGGCCACGTATTCCCCGAGCAGGCCGATGAAAAAAAGCTGAACGGAGGAAAAGAAGTACAAACCGATGAGGATGGGGGCGGTACCGAACTGGAAATCCTCCCAGAACAACAGCTTGAGCACCAGATAGGTCAGCGAGATAAGGAAACTCACCAGGGAAAGCGCAAAGCCCGCCATGGTAGCCAGCCGTATCGGCACCTTGGAATGGCTGGTGATGCCCAGCATTGCCATGTCATACAAGGTGTAGAAATTGTTCTTCGTGATGCCGCGCGACCGGCGCGGTTTGGTGTAGGGAATGTGGGCGACGCTGAACCCTATCTCGGAAATAATCCCCCGGAAATAGGGATAGGGATCATCGAACTTGCGCATGATTTCGACGACACTGCGGTCATAGAGCCCGAAGCCGGTAAAATCGGGGATCAGTTCCACATCCGCAATCGCCCCGACCACCCGATAGTAAAGGCGGCGGACAAATGTCATCAGCGGCATTTCGAGGCTGTTCGCCTTGACACCGACGGTGATCCGGTATCCCTCCTCCCATTTTGCGACAAACTGGGGAATCAGCGACGGCGGGTCCTGCAGATCTGCGGCCATGACGATCACCGCGTCGCCGCGAGCCTGAAACAGTGCGTGCACCGGCGATCGGATATGGCCGAAATTTCGTGCATTGACGATGAGGCGCACGTTGCGATCCGCAGCAGCCATGGCCTTGACCCGGTCCACGGTCAGGTCGGTGGAGGCGTTGTCGATGAAGATGATCTCGTAGGCATGGTCGGGAATCGCGGCAAACGCCGCGCGTATGCCCTCATACGCCTGGCCGACATTGGCCTCCTCGTTGTAACAAGGTACGACGATGCTGATCAACATGGTAGTTCTGCTCCAGCCTGCATAGGCCCGGAAATCGGGGTCGCCTGACTGGGCGCCTGACTATTCCTGCACGCCCCGCCGGTCCGCGCGCATCGTATCAAACGGCTCACCATTGTCCAACTGCGGCATGAGGTTCAGTCATACAACGCATCCAGAGTTGTCGCATTCTCGTTAAGGCGGTTACCGGCCTGCTTCGTGACAGCCCTAATCGCATGAATCTCCACCCTTGCCACGCTTGAACTGAGCGATTTCACCAGGGCGAACTCAAAATCGCCCGTTTTGCGGATCGCGGAGATAGCCTCGGAGAACGACTTGTCGAATAGATCGCACCCCGTGTCGACGCAGCCCACCACAAACAGCGTGCGATAATTGGCGGCAACCTGCGGAAGATCGGCATCGGGCGCATAAAAGGTTAGGTCGGTAGCAACGCGCCATGCGGTGCTGCGGTTTTGCGGCTCGTCGAAATGCAGCAGACGGGTGTCCCCCAGCGGCAATGTCCGCAGTGCGGCCAGCGCCTCCCCATAGACTCTGCCGGCCTCCCTGATGTGAGCCAGCTTTCCCAAGTCTCCTTCAGGCCTGTTCCAGAAGAACCTTGCCTGCAAGGCGATGAAAACGGCTATCAGCACGGCAGCGCCTACCGCCACGGGTGCACGGTGCCGCTGCAATGCATGGGGAAGGCCCTGCGGCAAACCGGCAATGAAGGCCACCCATGCCAAAGCCTGGAACGGTATCAGGTAGCGCGCAGTACTGTCGTGGACGACGGCAAAGACCGGCAGGCATAACATTAGGCAGACGAATTCATAGCGGCAGCGCATCCATAGCCGGCTAGCTCCAAGAGCCATGATGCCGGTGACCGCCGCCCCCAGAATCATTCCGAGCGCCACCCGGCCGGTATAGGTCCCCGCCTGAAAGGCGTCGGCCGGAAATGCCATGTCGTTGAAGAACAGGTGCCGTGACTTGGGAATGATCGCCCCCGGCAGGGCAGAGAAGACCAAGTTCGCCACCCAGTTAACCAGCGATTTGCCGAATCCCGCCGCAGAGATCTCGCCGCTGGGAAACAGATAGCTGTTGAAAAGGACGTAGAGATAATACGTGGCCACTTCCTTGTTGGCGTAAAACAGCGCCAGCAGGCCCAGCAGAATGGCCGGCAGAAGAAAGCGGCGGAACCAGGCACCGCGCTGGCCACCCTTGTCCATCGCCAGCAGGAAGAAAAATGCGAGCGGCAGGATAACCAGGGACATTTTGACAAACAACCCCATGCCGCCGAGCACCGTAACCGCCAGCGCGCGCGCAGCCATGCCCGGGCCCCCAAGCTGCTGCGGCCCGGGCTGAAACGCCGGCCGGGCAATCAAGATCGCCGCCATGGTCAGCACGCCGGGCAGGATGTCCGAATTGGGCATCAGCGCGGCGTTGTGCCAGCGGTAATCCAGAAGCATGGCGCTGCCGAAAATCGCGGCGAAGAGGGCGACGGGCAGGCGCGGCAGCACCGCGGCAACGAAGCGCAGAGACAGGGCGAGATAGGCGAATATGAGCAGCAGGTTGACCGCCTGGATACCGCGGATCTGCTGCTCATAGGTCGAAAACAGCTTGAACACCCAGCCATAGACATAGGCCATGCCAAAAGCATAGGTGAATGGCGCAGTGTTCTCGGCCATGGATGTCACGGCTGTCCCGTGCTGAGCGAAGGCCCTAGCCATGACGAAATACAGCACCGGATCATTCACCATGTGCACGAGAAAGTAGGCAGGAGATGGAATGGCCGCAATGGCGCCGACCGCCGCGGTGATGACCAACGCCGCCAGCGGCAGCGCCCACGCATCCTTCCCGAACCGGGCGGCTCCGCCTCGACGCAGGCGATCGCCGCTGTCAGCCTGGCTTGCGGGCGATCTGGACAACGGACAGTCCGATGCTGTGCAGGGTCAGGACATCCAGCAGCCTCACCACGGGGATGACGGAATCAATGAGGCCGGGCTCCCAGTCCGAGAGCGCGCGCTTGCGCAACAGCTTGCTGGTGAGCAACCACCAGAAAACCCCGGGGAAATTGATGCAGAAACTCGCTTCCGAGCGGAATCCAGCCCGCTCGACCTGACTGCGAAGCTCACCCTGCCGGTAGCGCCGGAAATGCCGCACGTACTCATCCTGCGCGCTGTAGAGCCAGGGGTAGTTCGGCAACACGAGGGCAAGCACCCCTCCGGGAACCAGCACTTCGTATGCATGAGCCAGGACGGCGTCGTCATCCTCGATGTGCTCAATCACATTGGAACTAAATATCGTGTCGAACCGGTACGGCAGCAATGCGGCGACGCTGTCATCACGGGACATGTCGATATTTCGCGCCTCGATGTCGGGAAACCGCGACCGGAACTGCGCAAGGCAGGACTCGGAAGTGTCTATTCCGAGCACAAACGGCCGCTGCAGAAAAGCCGTGGTATTTCCAATACCGCAGCCGATGTCGAGCACCCGGTCTCCGAGATACCGTCTGACATTGTCGACGATGTAACCGTTGTAACGGTGCGCTTTGGCCAGCGTGGTCAAGTTGCTGCTGGATTGCTGCATGGTGGTTTTCACGCTCGCCGGATTCATGGCTGCTGAGAATCGCCCTTGCTGAGGCATTCCCGACTCCGGGCCGCCTCCATCCGGTTGATCAATACGCACCCCGCCCCTGCAACACGACCTTGATGGTCTTCACCAGGATGGCAATGTCGTACCAGAGCGACCAGTTCTGCACATACCACTCATCCAGCACCGCCCGATCAGTAAACTTTGTATGACTACGCCCGCTGATCTGCCAGAGTCCGGTGATCCCGGGGCGGGCAAGACGATAGTAATTGATGGAGTCACCATACTCTGACAATTCACGACCAAGTAACGGGCGCGGACCGACGAGACTCATTTCCCCCTTCAGTACGTTGATGATCTGAGGCAGTTCGTCCACGCTCCACGCTCGTATCCAAGAACCGACCCCAAGTACTCGAGGATCATTCTTCAATTTGAAGTTGTTGGCATAGTATTCTTGCCATTCTGGAGAATTGGTCGCGCGCCACTTTTCAATAATTCTATCGGCATCCTTGACCATGCTTCGAAACTTGAGAAAACCGAATTCGCCGCTTCCCTTAGCCAATCTCGGCTGTTTAAAAATCACCGGGCGGCCGTCTTCACGCCATATTCTCCATGCGACGTACGCCATTAGTGGTGACAGTATGATCAGAAGCGCACTGGCTCCGGCAATGTCGAAAGCTCGCTTTATCCACTGATAGCCGGGTCGGGACAGATTGTTCCTGACCGTGAGAAACAGGACCTGGTGGCTGAAGAAATGCGAAAGTTGGGTTCCGAAAAGAGGCAGGCCACGTATCGAAGGAACGATGTGAATGTTTGAATGCGATACAAGCAAGCGCTGAACTAGGGGCTGACACTCCTGGTCCATAAGCGAATCCAGAGCGAGGATGACCTGAGGCCTCCCCAGGTTTTCAAGGAGGACTTCGACTGACGATGGCACAGCAAATACTGGAAGACTCTCATTGCCTATGGTAATAAACTTCGGGTCATCGGCCTCGCTCGAGCTTACCGCCATGAATCCGAGCACCCGGTACCCCATGCCACGCTCGTTCTTGATTGCCAGCCATGCATCGCGGGCATTTTCTCCGGAACCAATGATGATAGCAGGGCGCTGCCACAGGCCAAAATCGTCCAGCAATTGCTTGGCACCCGCCCTCCCAAGGGGTATCAACAGGCAATTCAATAGCCAGGCAATGATATGGCTGCTGCGCCCTGTCTCCAGTCCTGACACAAATGCAGCAGCACTCGCAACCATGAACATAATGATTAGTACACGAAATATTTCCCGCAGTTCATCCCAGAATGGACGGCGGCGGGCATAGTGTTCAAGCAGAAGCCAGAACCAGCTCACGGTTAGCATAATGATCACGCCGTTGCCGACCACCGTGTCCCGGTCAAGGCGGCTCCAGCGGTTGATGTCTTCACTCGCCGGCCAGGAAAGGAGAAGGAAGGTACCGATTAATACGAGTACATCTACACCAGCAAGCGTGAATTTCTCAAGTATGGGATGAGTGGGAAAGATTGGGTTATCGACAGGCACGCTTGCCGTATGGGCCAGAAATCGCCGATGGCGAATGAGAGTAAAGACAATGGCCGCCACAAGGCCCAAGATGAGAGTACCGACGAAAGCGAGCATCAGCGTGAATGTGGTGTGGCTGGATTGGTCGCGATACTTCTCAAAGTCTGTATAGGGGCGTACCACACCGGAGCCATAGCATCTGACCTTTGCCTTCCCACCGTCAAGCGCGGCTTGACGCTCACTTTCCCGGCAGGCCGCCAAGGCAAGGTCCGAGGCATTGCCCGAATCCGGAGGGCTGAAAATGACTATGCCATTAGGCAAACGCCCCGAGGGTACGGGAAGAGGCGCTTCTCCAAAGCGCTGACGCAGCTCCGCGGAAGGGTTTTTGATGCAAGTCTGGCTGCGGGTCTTGCATTCGATACAGCTTGAGGTTATGGCGTTTGCAATGGAAGCTGCCGCTGAAACACAGGAACTGCGGTCTTGCCGACCATTCAGCAAGAAATCAATCTGCAGTCCTTCGGCTGCTTCAATAACTACATTGGGATAGTAAAGCGGCTGACGAGGAAAAACCATCAACCCAATTGCAAACAGGGTCAGGATAACAACGACCGCAAGGGATCGGTTGGGAGTGGTGCCGCGGTGCTGGTTGGGTATCTGACTTCCCGGGGAACCGCCCAGATCACCACCGTGGAATTCTGCGCTCATCGAAGGGTTGCTCATGACTACCTACACCACTCTGCCTGATCGAAACTGCGGATTGACTAGACCCAGTCTGCTTTTTACTGAACTTATCGATATCTGTACAAGCAGAAGCGCTCAAGCACCACGAATTGTAGACAAATGATGCTTCAGACGAGCCATTCGCTCCGCGTGTTCCGGCCTTGTCCTTGCAACGCTCAACCCGTGCATGGCAAATGCCAGAAGCACGGCCAGGAAACCTCCCGCCAGAGCAGACAGCATCACGATCTGACGTCGCCTGGGTTTGAATTTAAGGTCAGGCTGGACCGCCATGTCCATGACCTGGACGACTGATGAGTCCTTGGCTTCATCGATCTTCGCCAGCTCATATTGCCTGGCGAGCAATTCATATATCGTCTCGTAATACTTGACGTTGCGCAAAAGATTCAAACTGTTTATTCCACCACCCGTCCCTATTGGCACTTTCGAAGACTTCCCCGAAGAAGCGCCCTCGATTCTACCCAGCTCGCGTTTCATTGCATCCAGTTCCTGCTGGGCAAGCTGCAATTCCGGGTTACGGTCTGCGGCAAACGTTCGCATCGCACCGATCTGAACTTCCTTGACCGAAATTTGCCCGCGGAGGCGTGCTGTTGTTTCAACAATCCCCCGGCCTTGCCCTTCAACCTGTACCAACCCTCCCGATTCGAGTGCCTGCCGTGCGGCCGCCTCTGCCGAGGCAAGGTTGTCCTTAGCTTCGGCGAACTGTCGCTCAAAGAACAAGCGGCGCTGGGAAGCTTCCGTGAGCGCCAGTCCCTTTGTCAGCTTGAAGAGTTCCTCGACGTAGGCGTTGGCCAGCTCTGCCGCACGCTTGGGATCCGCATCATCAACTTCAATCGTAACAATGCCATCCTTGCCATTCATTATCGTGGTTCGATCGGCAAGTTGTGCACGGGTTACGGACTGATATTTCTGGTCTTTATGGAGATCGAAGCGCTGTATGAGGTTGTCTGCGACAGTTCGACTCCTCAGCATTCCGATGTAGAGATCATTAGGTGACTTCAACGCTCCACCAACCAACCCGGCCAGACCACCAAGTTGCTGTGCAAGCATGGCCGACGTCGAAGACTGGCCCTGCGGCGGCAGGATGCTCGTCTTCGCCCTAAAAACATCCGTCATGGTCAAACTGATACCAGCCCCAAGAATTGCCGTAACCAGCGGCACAACGAGTAAAAACATCTTGTACTTGGCCAGAACAATCAGCAATTCCAGAATGCTAGTTCCGTCTTCGTCGTACATATTCGGCCGCGCCTCGGTCGAGGCCAGTTCTACAGTTTGTTCGGGGTCTGACATGACAGGTCTGATCTGGCTAAGTTAATAGGGCCAATCGTGTTGGCAAATATCGCGGGGCCACGGCTTTCTAAAAAGCAATTCGAAGCGGGAGGCAGATACTTCTCATAGACCTTTCCTCCTGCGCATTGACTCAATTCATCGCTCTTAAAACTGCATCCATCGGAATTGAGCCGCTCTTTACAAACCGAATCGTGTACACGTGGGTCAAATAAGATTGAAGTCTCTCA
>CAXNIK010000001.1:0-48513 GCA_964202115.1 Burkholderiales bacterium | reverse complement strand
ACCTGGGCCGAAGTGGTGAAGGCGTCGGGGGCCACGGCCGAGGACTGATTTTCTGCTGGAACCGTTCGCCCTGAGCTTGTCCCAGAGCGAACGGCAGGGCCTGTCACCGCCCGTCAACGCTTCAGCGGCACTTCCTCGCCATCGGCCGTAATCATGGTCTTCGGACGCACCACGTAGGCAATTCCACCCAGCACGATCAGCATGGAGGACATGCCCGCCAGCGCCGCGGGCGCGCCGAACACCTCGGCCAGGAAACCCGTGATCGCCGACCCCATCGGCACCACCCCGCGGCTCAACTGCAGTATGGAGAGCACCCGGCCGCGGTATCGGTCCTCGGCCAGGCCCTGTATCAGCGCGTTGTTGGTGGAGTTGTAGTGCACATTGGACGCGCCCGCGATGAACAGGAACACCAGCGCCGGCAGCATGGAGGTGCTGAATGAAAACAGTATCAGCGACAGGCCGAACAGCATGATGCCGCCTATCATCAGGACGATGCGCGGGCCGCGCCTGCGTCCGGCCACGGTGAGCGCGCCGGTCACCGCGCCCAGCGAGGCGACCGACATCAGCAGGCCCAGTCCGGCCGGTCCCACATTCAGCACGCCGTGGGCGAACACCGCCAGCATGGTGAGATAGGGCTGGCCGAACACCATGGGCACCACCGCCAGCAGCACCAGGAAGAAAATCATCTCGTGACCGCGGATGTAGCGAAAGCCATCGGTCATGTCCTGCAGGGGGCCGCCGCCCTTCTTTTCCAGGGTGCCTAAATCAGGCAACAGGTACAGCGTGTACAGAATGGCGATATAGCTGAGCGCATTGAGGTAGAACAGCCAGTCCAGGCCCAGGATGACGATGAGAACGCCGCCGATCGACGGCCCCAGCACGCGCGTGAGGTGGATGGTGGCCGAGTTCAGCGCCACGGCATTGGCCAGATCCGTCCTGGGCACCAGGTCGGAAATGATGGACTGCTGCGCCGGGGTGTTGAAGGCGGTGACCATGCCGCGCAGCACCGAGATCAAGTAGATCGGCCACACCTCACCGTACCCGGTGGTGACCAGCACGCCCAGCGCCAGTGCGAGCAGCATGGACAGCGTCTGCATCACCACCAGTATCCGGCGACGCTCCCACTTGTCGGCGATGACGCCGCCCAGGGGCATGAGGATCAGCACCGGGATGGCACGGAACAGATTCACCAGCCCCAGGCTCAGGGGCGAGTGGGTCAGCTCCATCACCAGCCAGTTGAGCGCGATCTGGTCCATCCAGTCCCCGGAATTGGAGACGATGGTGCCAGTCCACAGCAGGCGGTAGTTGCGGTGCCGCAGCGAGGAGAAGGTGCGCCTGAAAGCGCCAGGCTCGCTCATGGGCTAGAACGGCGCCATGGACTAAAACGGCGCAATGGCCCTGACCACGAAGCCCAACAACCAGGAAAAGACAACTGCGAACAAAACCAGCATGGCCATCCTGAACGGCACGCTCTTGTACCAGCGGACGGGCTCCGGACGCGGCTGATCATTGCCTGCTTCGTTCATTGCGCCATCCAGAGGTTGGGAAGGAATTCGCGACCGGCTGCTGTGGGCTTTCTTGCGCGCCCTGCAGACTGCCTGGAGCGATGATTATCTCATTGCCGACGGGGTGATGCCCGGCCGAAGTTCTGGGCTACATGAATATTATTATCGTTTTTACATAGAAGTGCTTTTCAGAAAAAGATGTACATGATGATTATTATCTGCACTATTCCACTTTATGAACCGGCCGTCGCTCAGAAACCCAGGGAAAACCGGAAACCCCCGCGCCTCCTCAGCCGCGGCGAGTCCGGGTCATCGACGTAGCTCACATCCCTGACCAGGCCCGCCTGATCAAAGCGCACCGACAGGATCTTCCAGTCATTGATCGGCCCGCCGAGCATGTTGTATTCCCAGGAATCGCCATTACGGTTCGGATAGCGCACCACTGCCGTGGGCGGTCCCAGCAGCGCGCGCACCTCCTGCATGGTGCTGCTGTCGGGCACGATGCGTTGCATGCTCTTCTCGGTGAGGCGCTGCTCGACGCTGCGCACGATGCCATCGGCGCCCAGCACCACTGCGTAGCTGACCCGGCCGTAGGGCTGGTTGGGATAAAACCAGACCGTGTCTCCGGTGGAGAGGGAAACCTTTTCCGCCGGCGGCCCCATGACCGCCTCCACCTGCGCGGCTGTGGAACTACCCGGCAGGAGTTCGGCACCGCTATAGGTTGCACACCCGGCGACCAGCAGGGCGAGCAGGAATATCAGTGCTGATCTCATGTAAGCACCGCGTGGCCTATTCCTCGAGCTTGATGCCGTTATCCTGGACGATCTTCTGCCACAGCGCGGTCTCGGTGGCGATCTGCCGGCTGAACTGCGCCGGCGTATTGCCCACGGCAGCGCTGCCCTCCGCATCCAGCGTGGCAATCACCTCGGCCATGCGCGCAACCCGAGCGAAACCTTCTCCCAGCTTGTTGACGATGGCCGCGGGTGTCCCGCCCGGGGCGAGAAAGCCCACCCAGTTCTGGTAGTTGTAGCCGGGCACGCCCTGCTCGGCCACCGTCGCGACATCAGGCAGTTTGGGCGAGCGCCTGGCGTTGAGCAGGGCAATGGGACGCACCTTGCCGGTCTTCACCAGCGGCAGGGCCGCGATCAGCGTGCCGGAGGCCACATCCACACGGCCAGCCACCAGTTCCACCAGCAACGGCCCGGTGCCCTTGTAGGGAATGTAAGTCACGCGGGTATTGGTCGCGCCGTGCATCCACGCCCCGGCCAGATGGGTGATGCTGCCCACACCCGTGGTGCCGTAGTTGATCCTGCCGGGATTGGCTTTTGCATAGGCGATGTATTCAGTGAAGGACTTCACCGGGAAGGCGGCCGGCACCATCAGCACCGAGGCGCGCTCGCTCATGGCCGATATGGGCGCGAAGTCCTTCACCACATCGAAGGTCAGGTCCTTGTAGAACGCCGGAAACACCGTGAATCCGGCGGAAGTGACCAGCAGGGTGTAGCCATCCGGCCGGGACTTGGCCACGTAGCCCGAGCCTATGGAGCCGGCAGCACCGGGCTTGAAGTCCATGACGAAGGATTGACCCAGCAGGGTGCTGATGCGCGGGAGGTAGAGACGCGCTTCCAGGTCTATGGGGCCTCCCGCCGCGATGCTGGCGATCACGGTCACCGGGCGCGCCGGATAGGGGTCCGCGCTCCCCTGCGCGACAGCCTGCCCCAGGATGAGCAGCGCGCCCAGCCAGACCCAACTCAGGCATGCAGATTTCTTCATGGCACAGCTCCTTTGTCAATGCGTTGACCAAATGCCAAGACTAGACGGGAAGGCCATAAGAGTAAAATAATATCAAGTGATCGTGGCATCATGATCCGTGATGTAGCAACAAGCCTGCTTCAGGCATATCAGCAAAGTCAAGCAGCCATGGAAATCCGCCAGTTGCGCTATTTCGCCCGGACCTTCGAGACCGGCAACATCACCCGCGCCGCGGCGGCCCTGTCCATCGTGCAGCCGGCGCTCAGCCAGCAGCTGGCGCGCCTGGAGAGCGAACTGGGCGTGAAACTGCTGGTGCGCTCCTCCAAGGGCATCGTGCCCACCGAAGCCGGCCGCGTGCTGTATCAGTACGTGCGTTCGGTGCTGCGGCAGCTCGAGCACGCGCGCTCGGCGGTGCAGTTGAAATCCAAGCCGCTGCCCCTGGTCGGCGCCGTGAGCATCGGCTTCGCCCCCACCACGGCCTCGGCGCTTGGGTACAGCATCCTGCGCCTGTTCCGGAGCGAGCATCCGGGCATCGTGCTCAACATCGTGGAAAGCTTTGCCGGCGACCTGGAAAAGATGCTGCTGTCGCGCAAGCTCGATCTGGCCATCCTGTTCAATCCCAGGCTGTCGCGCGACATCGAGCGCATCCCCCTGGCCGACGAGCGCATCTACCTCATCGGCAAGAAGGGAGCGGCCACGCCGCCACGCATCAGCCTGAAGAAGGCCGCGACACACCCGCTGATACTACCCACGCGGGTGCACGGTTTCCGCCAGACGCTGGATGCCGCCCTGTCGCAGCAGAAACTGCGGCCCAACATCATCGCCGAGGTCGATTCGGTCAATGTGCTCATGGAGGCGGTGGTCAACGGCGTGGCCGAGACCATACAACCCTGGTCGGCGGTGCACCGCCTGGCCGATCAGGTGTGCTATTCCGAGATCACCGACAGGGAGCTGTTCCGCCCCAACTTCCTCTGCTCCCTGTCCACCGAGCTGATGTCACCCGTGGCCAGCGTGGCGCGAGACATCATCCGCGATGAGGTGCGCAAGCTGATGGCAGAAACCGGCTGGACCGGCATTACGCCGAAGAAGCGATCATCACGGCGCGTGATGGCCGCATAAATAAAACATATTTTCCCCATCAAATCTTCGCCGGTAAGCTGACGCTTGCCGGCGATAACGGTACCGAACAGGAGTAATTCATGCTGATGCGCTCAATGCTCTGGACATGGTGCGTGCTGTCGCTGCTGACGGCAGCAGAACTCGCAGCTCAGCAATATCCGGTCAGGCCCATTCGCATGATTGCCGCCGAGGCCGGCGGCGCCAATGACATTCCCGCGCGGCTGGTGGCGCAAGGCCTGAGTACCAGGCTGGGACAGACCGTGGTGGTGATCAATCGGCCCGGGCCGGCGCTCGCCGGCGACATGCTCGCCAAGTCCCCGCCCGACGGTTACACCCTGATGTTCTACGGCAGCAGCATCTGGCTGCAACCCTTCCTCCAGGAGGATATCAGCTGGGATCCGCTCAAGGACTTCGCACCGATCACGCTGTCCTCGAGCTCCCCCAATGTCCTGGTGGTGAACAACAGCGTCCCGGCGAACAGCGTGCAGGAGCTCATCGCCCTGGCCAAGGCAAGACCCGGGGAGCTGAACTACGGCACGGCCTCCGCCGGGTCTGGCAATCACCTGGCAGCGGAACTGTTCAAGAAAATGACTGGGGTCAACGCGGTCGGAATCAAGTACAAGGGGGCGGCCTCTGCGCTCAGCGACATGATGGCCGGCCGCATCCAGTTCATGTTTCCGGCGGCCGCCTCCGTTTCCGGCCACATCAAGACCGGCAAGCTGCGCGCCCTGGCAGTGACCACGCTGAAACCCTCTCCGCTGGGCGCCGGCCTGCCGACGGTGGCCTCCTCAGGCCTGCCAGGATACGAATCCAGGCAGGTCCACGGCATTTTCGCCACGGCGGGAACTCAGCCGGCCATCATCGGCCGGCTGAACCAGGACATCGTGGCCTATCTGGGCCTGGCCGATACCAAGGCGCGCTTCTTCGACCTGGGCCTGGAGACCGTCGGATCCTCGCCCGAGGAACTGGCGGCCACGGTCAAGACCGACATGGCAGTGCTGGGCAAGCTGATCAAGGACCTGGCCATCAAGGCGGAGTAGGCCCCTGTTTCAATCTCAGCGCGCGTTGAACGGCTTGGGCGGACGCTTCTCGACGAAGGCGCGCGCGGCTTCGGCAAAGTCCTCGCTCAGATAGAGCTTGTTCAGGCTGGCATAGCGCAAGGCCTGTGCCTTGCGATCCTCCAGCTCCCAGCGCCGCTGTGCGATGCAGGCGCGCACCGCCAGCGGCGGATTCTTGTTGATGGTCTGCGCCAGTTCGCGCGCCACCTCGATGTGCTTCCCCTCCGGCGCCAGGCGATCGATGACCCCCGCCTTGTGCGCCTCCTCGGCGGTGAAGAAGCGCCCGGTGATGCTCACGTCCACGGCGAAGCTGCCCAGGCCGCGATAGGACATGACATTGATCAGCTTGCCGGAGCTGGCCAGGCCGCGCGGCGTTTCGGTGATCTGGAACTTGGCGGTGGTATCGGCCACGCACATGTCGGCATCGAAGGCGAGCGTGATGCCCAGGCCCAGCGCATAGCCGTGCACCGCCGAGATCACCGGCTTCCAGTTGATCGACCGGGCAAAGATGTCCGAGCTCTTGGCGTCCTGCGCCGAGGCACCGCCGGTCCTCTTCAGGTCTTCCCTGGGACGCGCCTGCCGCACCTTCACATCGGCGCCGCTGGTAAAGGCTCGGCCGTTGCCGCAGATGATGGCGGTCCAGGCATCGTCATCCATGTCAAATCGGCGCAGTGCCGCCATCAATTGCCGCACCATGTCGTCGTCGAAGGCATTGAGCCGCTCCGGCTTGTTCAGGGTGATGGTGGCAATGCGGTCGGAACATTCATACAGGATGAGGGATTTCGGGGTCTGGTCCATGGCGGGTCCTATTTCAGGGTTGGTGAAAAGTTGTATCGCAAATCGGCAAGCTCAGCGCAGCACGATCAGGGCGTCCGCGGCAACGACGCCGTGGCCGGCGGGACGAACCATGAGTGGATTGATGTCCAGCCCGGCGATGCGCTCGCGCTGCTCCCAGGCGAGGCGCGACACGGCCACCAGCGCCTGCGCCAGGGCGGCGGTATCGCAGGGCGGGCGTCCGCGCAGGCCGCTGAACACGCTGGCCGCGCGCAACTCGCCTAGCATCTGCTGCGCCTCTTCAAGTTCCACGGGCGCAACTCGGTAAGTGACATCGCGCATCGCCTCGGCCAGCACGCCGCCCATGCCCAGCATCAACACCGGGCCGAATACCTCATCGTTGATGACACCGACGATGACTTCCACGGCATCGGTGATCATCTCCGACACCAGCACGCCTTCGATGCGCGCATCGGCTTTCGCGCGGCGCGCATTGGCAATGACTGTCTGCGTGGCCGCCTTCAACGCCGCCGCATCGGCGACATTGAGCATCACGCCGCCCACATCGGTCTTGTGCGCGATGTCCGGGGACAGCACCTTGACTGCGACCGGATAGTCGAACTCGGGGATCGCCGCGCTGCCATCGGCTGCCAGCACCACATCGCGGGTCACACGCAGGCCCGCGGCCGCCAGCACTGCCTTGCTGCGAGCCTCGTCCAGGGTTCCGCTGCCGGCGATGGCCATGCCTTTGGCAGAGGCTGCTTCACCGCCCCGCGCAAGCCTGCTCGCCAGGGCGCTGCGCGCCTCGGCATAGTCGGCGAGCATGCCACCGGCACGCGCCACCCGCACCGGCGAGCGCAGCACCGGTATGTTGGCCGCGGCAAAGGCGTCCAGCGTCTCGGCGATGATGTCGCGCAGAAGCGTTGAGAACACCAGCAAGGGCTTGTCGGTGCGCTTACTTGCCTCGGCCATGATCTGCGCCCCGGTGATGGCGCGATCGCCCACCGAGGTCGGCGTCATGAGAAACACCTGGTGGATGTCCGGATCAGCCAGGAGCACATCCAGCGCCCTGGCCACATTGGCGCGGTTCGCCGGGCTGATCCCGCCCGCACCGATATCGATGGGATTGGCATGCGTATGCGCATGGGGCAGCGCCTGGCGCAGGCCGGCAGCGGTCTGCTCGCCGGGCGCGAGGAGTGTCAGCCCGAACTGGTCGGCGGCGTCCGACACCACCACCGCCGAACCGCCGGAAGGCGTAAGCACGGCGATGTTGCGGCCGCGCGGCAAGCGCTTCGCAGCAAAAGCCTGAATGGTGTCGGTGATCTGTTCCATCTCGGTGAGATCGATGATGCCGTGCTGGCGGAAGGCCGCCCTCCACACGTCGTAGCTGCCGGTCATGTTGGCGGTGTGCGTGGCCGCGGCGCGCAGTCCCTGGCGGCCCTTGCCCGCCTTCCACACCAGCAGCGGCTTGCCCGCGGACAGAGCGCGATCACCGGCGGCCAGCAGCGCGCGCCCGTCCATCACGCCTTCCAGATAGGCGAGGATGATCTCGGTCTGCGGATCATCGACCAGCGCGTCGATCAGTTCGGGCGCGGTGAGATCGGCCTCATTGCCGCTGGCGATAAGCATGCGAAAGCCGATGTTCTCGTTGCGGCAGGCCAGCGCCATGCCATAGCCGAAGCCCCCGCTTTGCATCACCATGGACACCGGCCCGGCCTTCAGCCGCGGCGGCCGCGACATGCTGCCGAAGCAGGCATACATGCGCGAGTGGATATTGGCGATGCCGTTGCAATTGGGTCCGATGAGGCGCATGCCATGCGCCCGTGCGTTGGCCACAAGCTGGTTCTGCAGCGCCAGGCCTTCCGGGCCGACTTCGCGAAAGCCCCCACCCAGCACCACACCATAGCCGATGCCCAGCTCGCCGCAGGTCTTGACCATGTCCACCGCTCCGGCCGCCGGCAGGGCGATCACCGCGATGTCCACCGGCTCCCTGATGTCTGCGGGTGAGGCATAACACTTGTAGCCGCCGATCTCCTGGTAGCGCGGATTGACCGGGTAGATGCCGCCCTTGTAGCCGCCGCTTTTCAGCGCCGCGATGGGCTGGCTGCCCGAGCGCGAGGGATTGTCCGAGGCGCCGATGATGGCGATTCCCCGGGCGTTGAACAGCAGGTCGAAGCTCATGGGCAGTTCCGGTTCTTCGCCATGGGGAGAAGCGCGTGCGGCATTGCCTCGCGCTTTCGCTTGGCGTTGTTATTTCTTCAGTCCGGGCGGGCGGGGCAGACCCGGACTTGCAAGCACTGCCAGCTTATAAGGAAAGCCTGTGGCCGTAAAATAGGATGTACTGATCCCCCCATCACCATTTGTGATGAATGGGGAGCGACACCTCAACATCACGACACCGGGAAGCCATGAGCACACACGACCAATGGGAAGCCGAGCAGGAAGCGCTGTCCGATCGGGGCGACGGGCTGCCGCTGGTGCCACCCACACGCGAACGCGTCGAGGCCATGCTGAAACGCAACGACGTGGACGCAGATGAAGTCGTGGTCACGCTCGCCCCCGCATTCGGCGAGGCCACCTGGCGCGGCATCGCCGAAAACGCCGTGATGGCGGGCTGCCGGCCTGAGTACCTGGGCGTGATCGCCGCGGCGCTGCTGGCCATGGCCGAGAACGAATACAACCTGCTGGGCATACAGACCACCACGGGGTCAGCGGCGCCCATCACCATCGTCAACGGACCGGTCGTCGCAAAGATCGGCATGAACGCCGCGGGCAATGCACTGGGCCCCGGCAACCGCGCCAATGCCACCATAGGCAGGGCCATCAGCCTCATCCTGCGCAACATCGGCGGGGCCAAGCCCGGCGAGATGGACATGGCCACGCTGGGTCATCCGGGCAAGTACACCTTCTGCCTGGCCGAGAATGAGGAGGCCAGCCCCTGGCTGCCGCTGCACGCCACACGCGGTTTCACCAGGGACCAGAGTGCCGTGACCGTGGCCGGTGCCGCCGGCATCATCGAGGTCGTGGACTCGGTGAGCAGCAAGCCCTCCGACCTGATACGCACCTTCGCCAGCTCCATGGTGTACGCGGGCAGCGTGGGCAACATGGGTATGATGGGCAGCGGTCAGCCGCTGGTCATCATGCCGCCGGAACAGGCGCAGCATTTTCACCAGGAAGGCATGTCGCGCGAGGACGTGCAGGCCGCCCTGTTCAAGGACGCGGGGCTGCCGCTGGAGAGACTCTCAAATGCGGTGCGGGAGCGTGTGGTTGCGCATCGCAAAACCGCGGGCCTGGACCCCGACGCGCCGGTGCGCATTGCCAAGGAAGCCTCGGACATCCTCATCGTCGTCGCCGGAGGGCATGGCGTGAAAGCCGCTTACATACCGACCTGGGGCGGATCGAGGGCGGTGAGCAAGGCCGTGACGGTCAACGCGAGCTGATCGCGCTGACCGCTACTCCTCCAGCTTGACCTTGTTGTCCTGGATGATCTTGCGATAGCGCACGATTTCCGTGGCGATCAGGTTGCGGAACTGCTCCGGGGTATTACCCACCGTTACGCCACCGTCGGCTTCTATCCTCTTGATGACGTCGGGCATCCTGGCGATCTTCGCCAACTCGCCGGCGAGCCTGTTCAACACCGGTGGCGGCAGGCGCGCCGGGCCGATGATGCCGAAGATGCTGGAGTAGTCGAAGCCGGGCACACCCTGCTCCTGCGCCGTGGTCAGATCGGGCATCAGGGGGCTGCGCTGGGCGTTGGCTATGGCAATCGCCCTGACCTTGCCCGACTTCAGATTGGGCAGGGCGCTCAGCAGGGTGCCGAAGAACACATCGACCCGGCCGGCCACCAGGTCGATGGACGCAGTCGCGGTGCCCTTGTAGTGCACGAAGGTGACCTCGGTGCCGGTCAGACCGTGAAACCAGGCGGCATTCAGGTGCGGTGAACCACCCGCGCCGGCGGTGGAGACATTGATCTTGCCTGGATTGGCCTTGGCATAGGCGACGTATTCCTGGACGTTCCGGTATGGCGTCGCCGGATGGACCAGGATGGCGGTGGAGCGCAGGCTCATGAGCGAAATGGGCGTGAAGTCCTTTTGCGCGTCATAGGGCAGGTTGGCATACAGCGAGGCCGCGGAGTTGAAGCCGCCGCTCATGGCCATGAGGGTGTAGCCGTCCGGCGCGGACTTGGCAACATAGGCCGTGCCCAGTGTGCCGCCGGCGCCGGGCTTGAAATCGGCGACGAAGGTCTGACCCAGGGATTCGGTGAGCTTTTGCGCATAGATGCGCGTCTCGATGTCGCTGGATGCCCCCGCGGCAAACGGCACGACGATGGTCACTGTCCGGGTCGGATAGTTTTGTGCGACCGCCAGGCTCGAGGCCAGGGCCAAGGTCGTGGCCAGAGCAACTGCAAAGAACGGATTTCTCATCATTGCCTCCTCGCAAAGTGGAAATGCTTGTGCCGCGAAGGTGCATGTTACGCTGCAAGTTGAGCAGATCCACCACATATTGAGAATTCCAAGCGGCGCAGCGATCAAAGCGCTTTTTTCGGGGATCAGATGAGATTGACGGTAAATCTGACGGTAAAAATGCTACTCGCAGAACGAACTTCTAAATGCGACAACGGCTTACATATGCCGTTAATAATCGAGTGGGAGTAGCGGGCGCTTTCTCGGTTTGATGCACGCTCGCTGTGCCGACTGCGCGCACGAGAAGCTGGTGGCGTTTTCCTGCAAGCGGCGCGGGTTTTGCCGCTCGTGCGGTGCGCGGCGCATGGCCCAGAGCGCTGCGGTCCTTGTCGATGAGGTGATTCCCCAGGTGCAGGTCAGGCAGTGGGTGCTGTCGTTTCCGATCGGGCTGCGCGCGGCGGTCGTGCCGGGCCCGGCGCACAAACCCGGTGAACACACCGAGGAGCACGCACACCCATCGGCGCGCATCGGCTGGGCGCGCCTGCTCAAGCGCGTGTTCGACCTGAACCTCGAACACTGCCCGCAGTGCGGGGGCGACATGAAGATCATCGCCGCCATCGCGGATCCTGTGGTGATCGTGAAGATCCTCACTCACCTGGGTCTGCCCGCCAGGGCACCCCCGCGCGCACCGGCGCGGCGACTCGATCTGTTCGAAGCCGCCTGATCCCCGAAGGCAAGAACGGCTCCGCAACGAGGCTGACAATCCCTCACGACCTGTGCTCGTGTGGCGGGGGGCAGCGCGCATCGAAGTGAGGCAATTCGGGTCGATTCAGGGGGCGAATCGTCATTGAGAGCGGGGAATCTTTGCCACAGACCGCGTGATTGACCGCCTCTCGGGACGGCGATACCGTCGCGCATCAGAGAAAACGTGGTTTGAAATCCCTATACGCCCATCGGCTCAACGCTCTTGCGCACCCCAGGCAGCATCAGCCCCGCGCAGTAGCCGCGAAACGGTCCCACACGATCCGCGTGTCCAAGGTGGCCGGCAATCATCGTCACATAGTCCTCGAACTGTTGCATTCACGTCGTGTCCATCTTCGCCTTGACAGGTTGGTTGAAGATGAACTCATAATAGTTTGTTTTTTTAACACAGTAAGAGGGAACTGAACCGATCGTATGGGGATGATCCTGCACGTTTGCAGACCCTAAGACGCAAGCTGCTTTCACCACCCTTATGTGCGCTTATCCAAGACTCAAGGAGCATCGATATGCCTGTGCGCCAATCAAGTGTCTTGTGGTTCTTGTTCCATTTATTGTTCTTCATCTCCAGCCTGGCCCATGGGCAAAGCTACCCCAGTAAAGTCATTCGTATCGTGACCTTGGAGGCTGGGGGGGGTACCGATCTCATCTCTCGTGTCATTGCGCAGGCGCTACCGCAAAGTGTGGGACAACAAGTCGTAGTTGAAAACCGTCCCGGCACGGGGATTGCGGCGGACCATGTCGCCAAGGCCGCGCCTGATGGACATACGCTGCATGTTGGAGCCAGCGTAATGTGGCTCTGGCCATTCCTGACCGAGAAGGCCACTTATGATCCTGTAAGAGATTTCGCTCCAGTTTCCCTGACACACAAGGCCTACAACCTTATCGTTGTGCACCCATCCTTGCCTGTCAAATCAGTCAGGGAGTTGATCACGCTGGCAAAGCAAAAGCCGGGCGAAATCGATTATGCATCGGCAAACGCAGGGTCTGGATCCCATCTGGCGACAGAATTGTTCAAGGTAATGGCTGGCGTTGATTTGCGGCGCATCCCTTATAAAGGATCAGCACAGGCAATCAATGGAGTGTTATCGGGAGACGTGAAAGTGATATTCGCGCCCGCCACGGCCGTGGCGCCGCATGCCAGGTCAGGCAGATTGAGAGCAATAGCCGTGACTGGTGGGGAGATGTCTGCTCTCTATCCGGGAGTGCCGAGCGCATCGGCAGATTTGCCTGGTTACAGCGCCAGTTCGTTTTACGGTGTGTTCGCACCGGCAAAGACGCCTGCTTCCATTGTCACCCGACTGAACCAGGAGATAGTGCGAATTCTGAATACGTCCGATGCACGGGAAAGGTTTTCCAGGATCGGGATCGACACGGTAGGAAGCACGCCGGAGGAGTTCGCTGCAGCAATCAAGGCGGATATGACAACGATGGGAAAATTAATCAGGGATATCGGCATTCGGGCGGAATGAAGATGCGTCCTGGAGGTGCCCGTGCGGCTGGTTCACCGCCTTCGCCATGCGCAACGCGGCTGAAGTGCGCGCCGCTGAGTCGGTGGAAGTGTTGTTCGGTTTTTTCATCCCATTTAATAATTTCCAAACGCCGGAGAGATCGATGCAATTCGACGTCAGCCTGCGCGTACGCGACCTGCGCACCATCGCCACGGCCGCCAGGGCTTATGAAGACATGGGCTACAGCGCAATGTGGAGCAGCGAAACGGGTCGCTGCCCGTTTCTGCCGCTCGCCATTGCCGCCACCACCACGCATCGCGTCGGACTGGGAACCGCCATTGCGATTGCCTTCGTGCGCTCGCCCATGGTGACCGCGCTGACCGCCTGGGACCTGCAAAAAGCGAGCAATGGGCGCTTCACGCTGGGTCTTGGAACCCAGGTTCGCGCGCACAATGAACGACGCTTCTCGGTGCCATGGACGCCGCCAGCGCCGCGCGTCAAGGAACTCATACAGTGCATACGCGCCATCTGGACGAGTTTCCAGACCAACGCCCCGGCGGCGTTCAAGGGTCAGCATTATCAATTCACGCTGCTGACACCGACGAACAATCCGGGACCGATAGACCATCCGGAGATTCCGATTCTGCTCGCGGCGGTCAATCCGATCATGTGCCGCACCGCCGGCGAAGTAGCCGACGGGCTTCAGGTTCACTCCTTTCATTCGCGCCGCTACCTGCGCGAAGTGGTGCGCCCGGCCGTTGAAGAAGGGCGCCGCCGCGCCGGAAAGAAGCCCGAGGGATTCCAATACACCGCTGCCCTGTTCTGCGTCACCGGCCACACCCGGGCTGAAATGGAACAGTCCGAGCATCAGGCCAAGGACCGCATCGCCTACTACGCCTCAACGCCGGGGTACCGTGGCGTCATGGACGCCCACGGCTGGGGCGGCGTCGCGGACGAATTGAAGCTGATGGTACGACGCGGCGAATGGGACCGGATCGCCGCAAAAATTACCGACGAGATGCTCGCCGAATTTGCCGTGGTCGCGCCGCCGGAACGCCTGGGCGCTGCGATTCGCGCGCACTGCGACGGGCTGCTGGATCGGGCCTCGCTGTATATGCACATTCCGCCCGACGATCCGGATGGGCGCTGGCGAACGGTGCTGCGCGATCTGGGACAAACCAATTTGCAGTAGGCATCACGGCGTCGAGCGCGCTATTTTTTCATTGGTGAAGTCATGAGTAGGAGGAACAATGCCCAACCCTGAATTACGACAAATGCTTGCCAAAGGCGAAGTGTTCTTTGCCCCGACCGTATGGAATCCCCCCACCGCCCGTTTGGCGCATCATTTTGGGTTTAAGGCGTTGTATATACCGGGAAAAGGCACCGGAATCATGCTCGGTCAAGATGAGGCGATGACTAACCTGACGCAGACAGTCACCGTCGCCGATCGTGTCCTTGAGTCCATACGCTACGAAGCCCCTGTGATTGTGGATGCCTTGTCTGGATTTGGAAATTCCGATCATGTCCAATTGACAGTCAGGCAACTCGAAGGAGCGGGCGTATCGGCAATCCACTTGGGGGATACGGACCAGCCCGCCCGGGCAGCAACGCAGCGTAAGGCTGTATCTATTGACCAGTTCAAACAGCGAATCGGACAAGCGGTCAAAGCGCGAATGAACAAGGATTTCTTGATCATTGCTCGCCTCGACGCCAGCTCCGCGAATGATCCAGCCGCTTCCAGAGTCGAGACTGTCAAACGCGCAAATGCCGTGCGTGCGGCCGGCGCGGACGCTCTTTTCCTAAGCAATATGTCCCCGCAAGCCGATGATTTGCAGTTTTACCGTGCGCAAATCAAGGACATTCCTTTGGCCACAACGACGAACTCCGGTGCCCAGTGGTTCGTGGACCAGAAAGGCCAGCCACTGTCTTTGGATGACTACAAGGGCCTGGGTTACCAGTTGATTTTCTACGAGGACGTCATTCAACCGTCCTTGCTGGCCGTCCACGATGTGTATCGCAAAGTGAAAGATACGGGTTACCTCCCTGACGTTCCAGAAGGCGAGGATGAAAAAGCCCATTCGATCATGTGGAGGGTCGTGGGCATGGAAGAAAAATGGGCAGTTGAAGCAGTAACAACCGAAATTGGCAATAAGCCGATTGCAGAGCACTAAGCAGTGGAACTTTTCAACCCTCTTCGGTTAAAGGACAAAAATGGCAAACCCTAAAATGAGGCGCACACTCGAGGCCGGTGGGATGGTGGTGGCACCCGGTGTCTACGACCCGAGCACGGCCCGCCTGATTCAAGCCATGGGCTTCGAATACCTTTACATAGGCGGAAACCAGACCGGAATTGCCAATGGAATTCCGGAACCCCTGGAAGACGTCACGCTGCTCTCCCACGTGGGAAGAACCGTCGTCCGTGCCTGCGACAACGAGATGCCTGTCATTTTAGATGCGAGCGCAGGCTTTGGAGATCCTGTGCACGTCATGCACACCGTGGAAAGCTTCGAAATGGCAGGGATTACCGCCATTCATATTGAAGATCAATTCTTTCCCAAGCGGGTTTCCTATCATCGCGGCCTGGAACATGTCGTTCCCATTGATGTGTATCAGCAACGGCTCGAATATGCCGTCAAGGCTCGTAAGAACAAGGACTTTCTGATTATCGGAAGAACAGACGGAGCACGAGCGACTGCCGATACCTGGATGCCCAAGGGCGGTACCAAAGAGGAGGCGCTCAAGCGGGCAATGGCAGCAGTGGAAGTGGGAGTCGACGCGCTAATGATTCTGGGTGACTTCAATCGAGAGGACTATCAATACTTCCGCAGCAAGATAAAGGACATTCCGATGGTGGGTCTCATTTCCACCAAGACGGCGGAGTCAAGGTCCACCGGCGTCCCTGATTTCCAGAATTTGGGATATCAAATTCTAATTTATTCCAGATCGACGATCGTGGCGGTATTGGGCGCTGTGAACGGAATCTATGAACACCTCATTCAGTCGGGAAGGCCAGCCAAGGTGAATGCAGGCAACGTAGACAAGGAAAATCAGATTACCAATGCGATTACGGGTTTGGAGAGAAAAGTCTCGATAGCCGCTACGGCCAAGTAGGAGTTAGAACTCAAGGAAGAAAAAGATGTCTGCTTCACTTAACACGATCGTCGGTGTGGACATCGGTGGAACATTCACTGATATCGTTGTCTGGCACCCTGATCATGGATTAACCACCAGAAAAGTCTTGTCCACACCGGCGGACTACAGCTTGGCGATCATCAATGGATTGACGAGTATCGCGAAGGAGTGCGGATTCGCCCTTTCGTCGATTCGAGAAGTGGCGCATGGCACGACATTGGGAACCAATGCCATGCTGGAACGCAAAGGTGCAACGACTGCATTGGTCACGACAAAGGGATTTCTGGATGTCATGACGTTCCGATATGGACGCCAAGGGGAGCCATTCAATTTCAACTGGGATCCTCCTGAAGCACTGGTGCCGCGCAGACGCCGGGTGGCCGTGAGCGAGCGTGTTAGCAGTAACGGTGAAGTCGTCCGCCCGCTCGATGAGAGTGAAGTCGTGGCAATCGCCAAGACGCTGCGGGAATGGAACGTTGAGTCTATTGCCATCTCGCTCATCAATTCGTATGTGAACGGCTCTCACGAGGAAAAAGTTCGAGAGATCTTGAAAAAGTCGCTGGGAAACATTCCCATTTCCCTGTCCTCAGAGCTCTTTCCGGAGGTCGGAGAATTCGAGCGGACCAGTACGACGATCGCCAACGCCTATATAGCTCCCATTCTCGATAAGTATTTGACGAAGTTGCGCCAGTCGCTGGACGAGAAGAAAATCCACGGCCCACTTTTTGTCTGCCAATCCAGCGGAGGGCTTTTCCTGCATTCCTTCGCTAAGCAGAAACCCGCTCTAACCCTCGAATCTGGGCCAGCAGCCGGCTGCGTCGCAGCGCGTCACTACGCTAGAAGCTTGGAAATCGATCATGCCGTTGCGGTGGACATGGGTGGTACGACGACTAAGGCAACTTTTATCGACCACGGGGAGCTGGGTTGGGCATCTAAATTCGTGGTCGGTGCCCCAATGAGCACAGGCAGCAGGCTGGATACCGGTGTGGGCTATACGATTCGCACGCCATCCATCGACATTGCCGAGGTGGGCGCAGGCGGTGGAAGCCTTGCATGGATCGATGTCGGCGGCGTCCTCCACATCGGCCCTGAGAGCGCAGGCGCCGCTCCGGGCCCGGCCTGCTATGACCTAGGCGGCACCCGTCCAACCTTGACCGATGCAAACGTGGTGCTGGGGTATATGAATCCCAAGGCATTGGCTGGAGGAACCTTCCCCATTGATAAGAGCAAGGCGGAAAAAAGCCTGAAGGAACTTGGCGACCAGCTCGGAAAATCAGTAGAAGAAACGGCCTATGGCATTCACCTGATTGCCAATGCAAATATGGTGACGGCAATACGGCGTGTATCCACCGAATTTGGCCGTGATCTGCGCAATGCGGACATGATTGCTTTTGGAGGCTCGGGCCCGATCCAGGGGATTGGATTGGCGAAAAGCCTGGAAATGCGCCGGGTCTTCGTTCCTCGATACCCGGGCTTGTTCAGCGGATATGGCCTGTTGACAGCCAACATTGAGCATCATGCGATTCGTAGTGTCGTTCAATCGTTACCGGAGCTCAATGTGCCTGGTGTGAACAAGACCCTGGAAGAACTGGAGGACACCGTTACCAGAGAACTGCGCGACCATGGTTTTCCCATGGACAAGCTGGCGATCGAGCGGTTAGCTGAGTTCAAGTTCGATGATCGCTCCGGGGAAATCGTTTTGCCACTGCCTTCGAGGCCTCTAGTTTCTGAAGACCTTCCTGCTTTGGAGAAAGCCTTTTTGGAGACCTACGATCGCATTCACAACTACACCCCGAAGGGGTCTGGGGTTCAGCTCCAGAATGTGCGCGTTGTGGCAAGAATATCTCGTGAGATCGAAGGATTGGGTGTGGGACTCACTGGAATCGAGTGGCGCCCCACGGAAAAATCCCGGCAGGCCTACTTTGGCCCTTCCGTCGGGTTTGTGGAGACACCCATCCTTTCCCGTATGGATTTGCGTTCGGGAACCGTGAAGGGGCCCGTCATCATTGAAGAAGCCGATTCCTCGACTGTCGTGCAGCCAGGTTGCGCGGTCGGACTCGGCAAAGACGATGTCATCGTCGTCAGTCTTTCCTAAGGATTGCACAGATGCGCGGAACTCGAAATATTGATCCCATCTCCCTGGAATTGGTCAACAACAGTCTTCAGTCGCTGTCTGATGAGATGGGGTTTACGATTGGTAGAACCTGTGCTTCTCCGTTGATTCGGGAAGCACAAGACTTCGCCGCAGGATTTGCAGACAAGACAGGAGAAGTTCTGTCTAACTGCGTGACGGCACCTGGCTTTCTGTCCTCTCCGCGAACCTTCATTGGCGCGGTCAGACGCAGCTATGACACAGCCGATATTCGACCGGGTGACATTTTCGCGGTCAACGATCCTTATAGCGGAGGAAGCCATCTGTCCGACATCCAGATGGTGAAGCCCATTTTTGTGAACAATTCTCTGTTTTGCTGGATCTACACCAAGGCTCATCACGTTGACGTGGGCGGACGTGTCCCAGGAAGCATGGCGTTCGACAACGTGGACATCTTTCAGGACGGCTTTCGCATACCCCCGGTCAAGGCTTATGAGGAAGGGAAACTGAATCGGGCCTTTTTTGATTTGCTAAGTCTGAACATCCGCTATCCCGATATCCTCCTATCAGACTTAAACGCCAAGATCGGCGCCATGAAGGTGGGCGAGCAAGGCATAAGAAGGCTTATTTCCGAGTACGGGGCGGAGAACCTCTTGAACATCTTCGCCGAATTGCTCGATTACACCGAGGATCTAGCTCGAGCCCAGATCCGGGAGTGGCCCAAGGGCTCCTGGGAATTCACCGATTACATGGACGATGACATGGTGACCGGTAAACCCCTCAAGATTCATGTGAAGGTCACGGTTAAAGAAGACAGTGTGCATGCTGACTTCACCGGAACAGCGCCTCAGGTTCCTGCTTCCTACAATATGGCCTATCACGAATTGCTCCGCTTTCCGGTGCAGATCGTGCGCACGTGCCTGGATGGCCACATCCCCATGAATGGTGGGCTCCTAAGAACCGTGACGGTTTATGCCCCCGAAGGCACCGTCGTGAATCCCAAACCCCCTGGCGGAACTTCCGAACGAGGTGTGCTCCTGGGTTACATCATCACGGCCCTACAGGGGGCGATGGTGCAGTGCCTGCCAGACAAGATGATGGCGGCTGGGCACGGGGGTTCTGCGCTTGTTCGAATTGGCGGTAAAGACAGCAAGGGACGGGAATCCTTCATGTTCGACCGAGTTGGCCCCGGCGCCATGGGCGCCCGGATGCGAAAGGACGCATCGGATGGGGCACAGGCAGGCGGACCGAACGGGGCGTCCATTGAGTTCGTGGAGATATTGGAGGCGCATTTCCCAATCCGTATTGAGAATCACGAGTTGATCCCGAATACCGGGGGAGCTGGGCAATTCCGAGGGGGCAGCGCAGTCCGCCGGGACTATGTATGGCTTGGAAATGATGGCTTTGTTCGCCCTCGCATTCCTCGCCTGGGCAATGCGCCATGGGGAGTGGCCGGGGGTGGATCCGGTAGTCTTGCTTCGATTATCCTCAATCCGGATGACCACGAAGCAAAGCCCATGAACCCAAAGGGGGTGACCCAACTCAATGCTGGCGATGTAGTGAGAACTACGCTGGCAGGAGGGGGTGGATGGGGCGATCCATTGGAAAGAGATCCTAAACTGTGTTTAAGGGATTTAATCAATGGACTGGAGACGGCCGAGCACATTCGGAATGCATACGGCGTGGTTATTGATGAAAAGGAAAAGGCTGTCGATAGCAAGAAGACCGACCAGCTTCGCTCAAAACTGCTACTGGCAAGATAAAGCAAATCTAGCGTCAACAAGGTGATGCAGAACTGGTCGGTGAATTAAGGAGCTCGGCCTTTGTGTCGGAAGAACGCAGGGATGCGATGGTTTTTCGTTGTGTCAATTTGTTGCATCCACCCGGTAATTTAGGAGGGAACATGAAACGAAACATGATTAATCTGGCGATGGCGTTTTTATTCGGTACTTCACTCGCGGTGACCGGGCAGGGTGCTCTGGCTGCCGAGACCTTCCCCGACCGCCCCATACGGCTCGTCATTCCGTTTCCACCCGGGGGAGCAGGAGACATTATCGGCAGAATTCTCAGCCCAAAACTAAGCGACGAGTTAGGCAAGCCAATCCTCGTGGACAATCGCGGGGGAGGGAACCAGCTCATTGCATCGCAGTTCGTGGCTAAGTCAGCTCCGGATGGCTACAACTTGCTTTTGGCGAGCGCAACGCACGCCATCAATCCCGCCCTGGTTAAGAACCTGCCCTACGACACGATCAAGGACTTTTCCACGATCAGTTTGGTGGCGGAGGCTCCAACGATCATCGTTGCGCACCCCAACTTGGGCGTCCGCACGATCCAAGAACTGATCGCTATGGCCAAGTCCAAACCTGGCGCAATCAATTTTGCTTCCTCGGGCATGGGTACTGCCGGACATTTGGGTATCGAGATGCTCAAATCCATGGCCGGCATCGATCTTGTCCATGTTCCTTATAAGGGCGCGGGTCAGGCTATGACCGATGTGATTAGCGGCAAAGTTCCCGTTATATGCACGAGCTTGCTAGCCGCCATGCCGCAGGTGAGAGCCGGTGCTGTACGCGCGCTTGGCATTACCGGAGCCACGCGCACCAATGTTGCGCAGGGCGTACCAACGGTCGCCGAGCAGGGACTTCCTGGGTTCTATTCGACCTCTTGGTACGCAGTGGTGGGTCCTGCGAACCTATCTAGGGCTGTAGTGGACAGGCTCTACACAGCCACCCTCAGAACGGTCAAATCACCCGATATCAGCTCACAGCTTCTTAACATGGGTGCCGCACAGCCCGCCGGCCTGAATCCTGAAGAAACACTGAAGTTTGTTCAGGCTGAAATTGCTCGTTGGAGCGAAGTCATCAAAAAGGCCGGTATCAAGGCCGAAGAATAAAACTCCATTAAGTCGAGGCATTAGCAAGACTTAGTAACGCATGAACTCGCCGCGATGGCGAAATCCAAACCCGGGGCGATTGACTATGCTTCTTCTGGGATCGGAAGCATCGGCCATCTTTGCGTAGAGAAGCTGAAAGCGATGGTAGGGATTGATCTGGTGCATATCCCCTACAAAGGGGCTGCCATGACCTGGCGCAGGCATTGGCGCGGCTAATCCTCGCGCTTGTACCGCTCCAGCAGGCGCCGGTCGCGCTTGGTCGGCCGGCCTTCGTGGGTGACTGGCTGCGGTCCGGATTTGCGCATGGCAATCATGGTCTCGCGGCGAACACGGCTTTCTTCACCCTCGACGTAGAGCAGCGCCGCCTCGGCTGCGGGGCCGCGGCGTACCGCCATGGCGCGCACTTCCACCTTCCACTCCAGCTCGCCCAAGCGCACCAGCACCTCGTCCCCGGGCTTCACATCGCGCGAGGGTTTCACGCGCTCGCCGTTGACGCGCGCCCGGCCGGCCTCGACCGCCTGGGTGGCGAGACTGCGGGTCTTGTAGAAGCGCGCGACCCATAGCCACTTGTCCACGCGCTGCCGCGCCCTCTGCTCGTCGCTGCCCTGATCCATGCCTGCACCCACAGTCGGTAATAGTTGGCATTTTGCCGCGGTTGTACAGATTCCCCCTATTGTCACACCAGGAAAAATCGATAAGGTTATGGCAACACCTCGAATTAATCCCTTTCACTTCACTGTACCGCACACAACACATGAGCACCGATTCCATACCCGCAGGTGGCCTTATTTCCCGTCGCTCGGAGGACATCGCGCGCGTGCTGATGTCGCTGCACCGGACCAAACACTCCGTCAGGTCCATCGTCGGCAAGGACGGGCTGATGTTCGCATCGAGACTGGTCTCCGTCGATCTGCCCAATCGCCGCATAGGACTCGCTCCTTCGGCCAACGAGCAGGCCAATGCCGCCCTGCTGGCCCGCCCCCGTGCCAGCTTCGTCTCCGAATCAGGCGGCTGGCACATCGAATTCGCCGCCGCGGAGCCGCGCGCAGCCATGCTGGGCGAGCAGGCCATCATCAATCTGGATTTTCCGGCGGTCATCGTCAGCCAGGATCACCGGCGCGCGGAGCCACGCCTGTCGTTGACCAACCCCATCACGTTCGAGTGCCTGGCCGATGCCAGCGGCGTGGCCTCCTTTGACGGCCGCATCATTGACATCAGCAACCGCGGCATAGGCTTTCTGCTGTATCACTCGGACATCACCCTGGAGCCTGGGACGGTACTGAAGGGCTGCCGCGTCAAGCGCGAGGGCCGCGAGTCCATCACCGTCGACCTGGAGGTGCGCTACTCCACCAGCATCACCCTGCCCGATGGCAGGACCGCGCATCGCTCCGGTTGCCTGTTCCTGAATCCCACGCGCACGGTCACCGACCTCATCGCCGAGTTCAACTAGGCTCAAGGCAGCTGCCTGAGGGCAGCAGACCGTTTCAAGTTCCTGCAGATGGCCAGGTCGGCTTGGTTCGAGTTGTCATCGGCCAGCCGCCTTTTTAAAATCATTGGATTTCGACGGTTGCGGATGTTAGCTTGAGTCATGCCTGTCGCTTCCAAACGAAGGATCACCATGAACCAGCAATTTTGGCCTTCGACCTCCGCTGCACTGATGTCCCGTACGGGAATAGCAATTGTCGCGGCGTGCATGACCTTCTACGCGCCGGCACAGGCGCAGACCTATCCCAGCAAGCCTGTGCGCCTCATCTCCGGCTCCGAACCCGGCGGCCCGGTCGATGCCCTGGCGCGCGAACTCGCTCCACCCATGGCGGAGGGCCTGGGCCAGCCGGTGCTGGTAGAGAATCGCACCGGCGCCGGGGGCTCCATAGGCGCTGACTATGTGGCCAAATCAACGCCTGACGGCTATACGCTGCTGCTCGCCAGCCCGGCGGCCATCTCCATCGGTCCTTATCTCAATCCCAATATCCGCTATGACCCGGTGAAGGACTTTGCGCCCATCAGCAACGTGGGCGTGTCCTACTTCCTGCTGGTGGTGCATCCGGAATCGGTGCCGGCAAAAACGATCAAGGAGTTCGTCGAGTTCGCCCGTGCTCGGCCGGGCAAACTGAGTTTCGGTTCCGCCGGCAACGGCACGGTCACGCAACTGGGCGCGGTGCTGTTGAACGGCATCGCAGGGATCACGGCCGAGCACGTCCCCTACAAGGGAGGCGGTCCGGCGCTGCTGGACCTGGTGGGTGGTCGCACCCAGTACATGATCGCGCCCGAGGTTGCATCCAGCACGCTGGTCAAGGCCGGCAAGCTGCGTGCACTGGCATCCACCGGCCCCCGGCGCTCGGCCCTCTCGCCGCAACTGCCCACCATCGCCGAATCCGGATTCGCCGGCTACGACATCAACTCATGGTATGGGGTGTTTGCTCCGGGCGGCACGCCCGCGGCCATACTCAATCGCGTCAACGCCCCGGTCGTGAAGCATGTGAAATCGCCCGCGGTCCGCGACCGCCTGTTTGGCCAGGGGCTGGAAACCCTGGGCAGCACCCCCGAGGAATTCGCCCGGACCATACGCGTGGAATCGCAGATGTACGCAAAACTGATCAAGGAAGCCGGTGTGAAGGTCGACTAAGCGGGGCAATCCGGGGCTACACAATCAGGGGAAGAGTACCGTCATGAAGAAACCTGTACACGCGCTCGCCGCGCTTCTAACTGCTGTTGCCTCGGCATTGCTGGGAAGTACTGCGCTTGCCCAGGACTATCCAGTACGCCCGGTGCGCCTGGTGACCATGTTCGCGCCCGGTTCCGCCACGGATTTCCGCTCCCGTTTTTTCTCGCAGGAGCTGAGCAAACAATTGAAGCAGCCCATCCTCGTCGAAAACAAGGGCGGGGCAAGCGGCCTGGTGGCCACGCAGGACGTGCTGCGCGCCCAGCCCCTGGGCTACAGCCTGCTCTACGGCTCCAACATGCTCAGCGGCAACATCCACATGTTCAAGGACGCGGGATACAAGCTGGAGGATTTCACCACCGTGGGTGTGCTGGGCATGACGCCCTTCGCGCTCATCACCCGCAATGTTCCGGGCGCGACCCTGGGCGAGTTCATTGCCTATGCCAGGGCCAATCCGGGCAAGCTCAATTTCGGTTCTCTCGGACCCACCTCGGGCCAGAACCTGCTGGCCGAGCGGCTGAAGTTCGCCGCCGGCCTGGACATGGTGAGCGTGCCATTCAAGGGTGGAGATCCCCTGGCCCAGGCTTTCTTCGCAGGCGATATCCACATATATTTCGCCACGCTCAATACGGCGCTGGACCGCATGCGCCAGCCCGGCGTCCGCGGCATCGCCACCGCAGCGGATCAGCGCTCGCGCCTCTTGCCCAGCCTGCCCACTTTCAAGGAACTGGGCTATCCCAGCATCAACATGATCCAGTGGGACGCGGTGTTCGTGCCCCGGCAAGTGGACCAGCCGGTGGTGCAAAGGCTGATGACGGCCATACACAACGTCAATCTCTCGGCCGAGAACAAGGCCTACTTCGACAAGCTGGAGCGCGAGCTGTGGCCGGGCACCATCGCCGAGTTCAACGCCTACATCAAGGCCGAGGGCGATCAGATGGGCGATGACATACGGCGCCTCAAGATCACGCCGCTGAACTGATTTTCTTTCAATAATTATGATCATTTTAAATACATACTCATTTATGCATTTTCATCACCAGATTAATTATGATCAATCCACTGCCCTCAGCGCAGCCGCACGGGGTGGTGAAGGCGCCGAATACAGCCTGATTAATTCCGCACGCACCGGGTAACCATGGCCTTTTCCTTCTTCGATTCCACCGTAGCCAGCGTGCATCGCGCCTATGCCGAGGGCGGGTTGAGCTGCGCGCAATTGACACGCTTCTATCTTGAGCGCATCGCCGCCTATGATCGCAATGGCCCGGCGCTGCACGCCCTCATCAACATCAACCCCAGGGCCATGGAAACCGCCGTCGAGCTCGATGCGATGCGTGCCGCCCGTCCGGACAGACTGGGTCCGCTGCACGGCATTCCGGTGATCCTCAAGGACAACTTCGACACTGCCGACATGCCCACCACCGGCGGCTGCGTGATGCTCAGGGACTCGCGCCCGGTGGCCGACGCATTCACAGTGAAGAAACTGCGCGCGGCCGGCGCGCTGATACTGGCCAAGGCCAATCAGGGGGAACTGGCTCGCAGCCCCATCTCCTACAGCCGGCTCGGTGGCCAGGCACGCAATCCCTATGACCTGACACGCAATCCCGGCGGCTCCAGTGGCGGCACCGGCGCCGCCATGGCCGCTCACTTTGGCTTGCTGGGCACGGGCAGCGACACCGGGCAGTCGATACGCTCGCCTTCCTCCGCCTGCAATCTGGTGGGCGTGCGGCCCACACGCGGCCTCATCAGTCGCGCCGGCATCATGCCAAACAGCTTCATTCAGGACGAGATTGGCCCGATCACACGCACCGTCGCCGATGCCGCACTGATGCTGGATGTCATGGCGGGCTACGACGCAGACGACCCTGTAACTGCCTTCAGCCGCGGACGCATCCCGCGCAGCTATGGCGAGCTCCTGCACCCCGACGCGCTGCGCGGCGTGCGCATAGGCGTGATCGAAAACCTGTTTGGCTCGGAGCAACGTCATCGCGAAGTCAATGCGGTCATGGCCGAAGCGATGAAGCGCATGGAGACGCTTGGCGCGAGCTTTGCGCCCTTTCGCCTGGATAAGTTCGAAGAGTTGTCCCCAGTGGTTGGCACAGCCAGGCTCGAAGCCGCCGCAGCCTGGAAACGCTACTTCGCCGCACTGGGACCGAATGCACCCGTCAAAAGCCTTGAACAGCTCGTAGCGGCCAACAACTCCGCGGTGCAGGACACGCTGGAACTGGAGCTGGCCCTTCAGGACGGCATGAACGATCCCGTCTACAAGGACCTCCTGATGAACCGCGACCGGCTCCGGCTGGCGCTGGCAACAAAGATGGCCGACCTGCAGCTGGACGCCGTGATCTATCCTCAGCAGCGCATCCTCGTCCCGCCCATCGCCACCGGCGAGCAGCCCGAGCGCAATGGCGCGCTGTCCCATGGCACCGGCCTTCCCGCCGTCACCTTCCCCGCCGGCTTCAGCGCACCGAGCGCAACCGCGCCACAAGGTGTTCCGGTGGGTGCCGAACTCATGGGGCTGGATTACACCGAGCCGCTCCTGCTGGCCTTTGCCTATGCGCACGAGCAGGCGGCAAACCTGCAGCGGCTGCCGGCCAGCACGCCACCTCTGCCATGAGGTGGTTTTTGCTTCACCGGATTCATTGGAGATTTCTGTCCGGTATCAAAGGAAAATAATCATGACTAGCAGTCCTTCAGTCACCGACCCCGCACTGCTGCCCCTGAGTGCAGCTTCTGCCTTGATCGCCTCGCGCAAATTGTCCTCAACCGAACTGGTAAAGGCCTGCCTTGCTCGCATCGAAAAGTACGATGGCCAGGTGAATGCCTTCGTCACCCTCACCGCCGAGCGCGCGCTCAAGGACGCCGCTGAGGCCGACCGTGAAATCGCTGCCGGCCGGCATCGCGGCCCCATGCACGGCATTCCCTTCGGCCTGAAGGACATTTTCGATACCGCCGGAGTGCTGACCACCGGCCACTCGCGCATCCTGGAACACAATATCCCGTCGAAAGATGCGACCACGGTCAGCAAGCTTTGCCAGGCGGGCGGTGTGCTGCTGGGCAAGCTCGCCTCGCACGAGTTCGCGCATGGCGGCCCCTCCTTCGACCTGCCCTGGCCACCGGCGCGCAACCCCTGGAACGACGAGCACATCCCGGCCGGATCGAGCAGCGGTTCGGCCGCGGCCATCGCCGCAGGCTTCATGCCGGCAGCGCTGGGCACGGACACCGGCGGATCCATCCGCTCGCCATCATCGCTGTGCGGCATCGTCGGACTGAAACCAACCTACGGGCTGGTGAGCCGGGCCGGGGTCATTCCCAACTCCTACAGCCTGGACAACTGCGGGCCCATGGCCTGGACGGTGGAGGACTGCGCCATCCTGCTGCAGGTCATCGCCGGCCATGATGCGGCCGATCCTGGCAGCGCCCAAGTCGCCATTCCCGATTACAGCGCCGAGCTGCGCTCAGGCATCAAGGGCCTGCGCATAGGCGTGCTGCGACATTTCTGGGAGGAGGACAGCAAGGCCAATGAAGAGGCCGTGGCGGCGATGGAAGAGGCGCTGAAGGTGCTTGCCGGCCTTGGCGCGAAGCTTTCCACCGCGCGCATGCGCCCGGTGCAGGACTATTACGACACCAAGATCATCATCGCCGAGTCGGAACTGCTGTCGGTGCACCTGCACGAATTCATGACCCGTCCCGGCGACTTCGGCGAATTGTTCCGTGACCACGTGCTCTCCGCCATGTTCTTCAGCAGCTCGGACTATGTCGAAGCCCAGCGCGAGCGCCGGCGCATGCTGGCGGAGATGGAAGCGCTCTATCGCGACTACGATGCCCTCGTCACCATCGCTCCGGGACCTGCGGCACGCTTCGACGCACTGGACAGCATGAGCTTCTGGAAGCGCCCCAGCCTGTGCACCCCCTTCAATGTCACCTCGGGACCGGCGCTAGCGCAGTGCACGGGCTTTACCTCATCGGGACTGCCCCTGGCCATGCAGGTGACGGCGCGGCCCTTCGATGAGCAGACGGTTTTCAGGGTGGCGCACGCCTTCGAGCAGGCCACACCCTGGCGTAAGGGTCGGCCGGCCCTGAGCGCCGGGGCAAAAGCCAGGCCGGTCACTTCGGCTCCGGTGCATGAGCATCCCTCCCCAGACGAAACCACGCGGCAACTGGTCAGTGTGCTGGCTGCGCGCTCCGGCCTGAAGCTGAACGAGGCGCAACTCGCGCACCTGTGCCTGGCCGCGCCTCACGCGCTGGCCATGGCCGCGCGCGTGCGCAAACAGCGTGCGCGATCGGAAGAGCCGGCCAGCACCTACCAGGCACCGGGAGCGCGCTAGCACCGCGGCCGCGCAACCGCTGGCAGCCTGCGATAAGCATCAAAAAACGTTAAGCTGATCCTGCAGCACGGCCACAGACCGTGCCATGCGACGCCAAAGGAGCTTTCATGAGCATCAGCATTTATCCCATCAGCCCGAATTTCGCCACGGAAATCGGCGACGTCGACCTGTCCGCGCCCATCTCATCGGAGGACTGGTCGGCCATCCAGGCGGCATTCTGGAAATACGCCGTGGTGATTTTTCCAGGACAGAAGCTGAACGCCGATCAGCACCTGGACTTCGCCGCGCGCTTCGGCCCGCTGGAGACGGAAAAGAGCACCGACGGCATCTTTCCCCACCGCATCAGGAAGGAGCTGGGCGACATCTCCAACCTGGACATCAGCGGCAGCATCTGGAACAAGGACAGCCAACAGCGCGCCTACAAGATGGCCAACATGATGTGGCACACCGACAGCTCCTTCAAGCACCGGCCCTCGCTATGCTCACTTCTTTACTCACACAAGGTCGCACCCATCGGCGGCCACACCGAGTTCGCCGATGAGCGCGCCGCCTATGACGCCCTGCCGCAGGCGATGAAACAACGCCTGCAGGGACTGATCGCCCGGCACAGCATCGCCACCTCGCGCAAACGCACCGGGCAGGTGGCCTTCAGCGCCGACGACGAGAAGCGCCTGGCCGCGGTGCCGCAGCTCATGGTCCGCACCATTGCGCAGAACGGCCGCAAGTCCCTGTACCTGGCCAGCCACATCGGCAGCATCGACGGCATGCAGCTGGGAGAAAGCGAGACGCTGCTGGAACAGTTGATCGCGCATACCACGCAGCGCCAGTTCGTCTACACCCACCGCTGGCGCGAGCACGACCTGGTGATATGGGATAACCGCTGCACCATGCATCGCGGCACCGAGTACGACGACTTCCGCTGGGTGCGCGAAATGCATCGCGCCACGGTCAGCGATGTGGCCAATAGCTGCGAGCAGGAGAAGGTGGCGGTACCGGCCTGAAGGCCGCTCCGGGCCGGAGTGGCGCTAAAGCGTTGATCACATTCCGTATGCTTAAGTACGCGTGCTGGCAAGCTGATCTCCAAATAGATAATAATATTGCGATTGCATCGCTTACTCGACGATGATCCTCAGCTCGGTGATAAGCCTGCCCCACTGGACACGTTCGGCGCGCAGGAAGGCGGAGAGTTGATCAGGCGTGCCGTCATTGAGTTGCAGGCGGAGGATGTGTTGAAGCAAACGGTTGAAAATCCACAAGCTCGATGCCTGCGTCAACTTGCGAATTCACCGGGTGATGGAACCCTCGCACGGTTCCCGCGGCCGGGGCGACGATCGTGTGCTCCATCTTCATTGCCTCCACGATAAGCAGCGGATCGCCTTTGTCAACGATCTCGCCGGGTTTTGCAAGCAATGCGACTATTCTCCCCGGCAATGGCGCAACCAGTTTCCCGACTGATTGTTCCTCGATGATGTCAATGTCACGGTCGTTATTACAGGCCAGACAAAAGTGTCTTCCGTGCAGGAATACGTGGTAGTTGTTGCCGGTGATCGCAACCGATGCATCGAGCTGCCTTTCTCCGAGCCGTGCACGCAGATATCCGTTTTCCCCGAATTGGCCGCTGACCCGTATCTCGGTATCGTTATCGTTCAGTTGCGACAGGTAACCGGAAGCTGTCTGTCGCACGGTGACGACAGTCGTGCTTCCTGCGGAACGAAAGACCCATTGTCGACCAGGGCAGGTACCCAGTCTCCAGGTGTCGGGGATATTCCAGGGTGAGTCCGGCTCAATGCTTTTTATTGCCGCGGCCCGCGACTGTTTCTCTTCATGCAACCGCGCGGCCATGGCGGCGATATGGAACACATCGTCCGGAACCACCGGGCGATCTGCCGGAAAGAGGCTGGCCTGCTCGCGCTCAATGAGGGTGGTGCTCAAATCCGCCGACAATACCGCCTTCGAGCCGATCAGTCTTTGGAGGAATTCTACGTTGCTGGTGATACCCGCCAGCCTGAACTGTCCCAATGCCGCAGCCATGCGGGAAAGCGCCAGGTCCCGGCTGGTGTCCCATACGACAAGCTTTGCGATCACCGGGTCGTAGAACGGCGTGATGCTGTCTCCTTCCTCCACTCCGGCATCGATGCGCACATGTCTTGATTCAGCCGGCAACGCCAGATAACTGATTTTTCCGGTCGATGGCATAAAACCGTTGTCGGGATCTTCCGCGCAGACGCGCGCTTCGATCGCATGTCCGTGCAGCACCAGTTGTTCCTGGGAATGCGGCAGCACTTCTCCGGCCGCGACGCGTATCTGCCATTCCACCAGGTCCAGGCCGGTGATCATCTCGGTCACAGGATGCTCGACCTGCAGACGGGTATTCATCTCGATAAAGTAAAACTGTCCCGCTTGATCGACAATAAATTCAACCGTGCCCGCCCCTGTGTAGCCGACGGCGCGCGCCGCAGTGATCGCAGCTTCTCCCATCAGTTTTCGGGTGTGCCCGCCAAGGTTCGGAGCGGGGGCTTCTTCAATGATCTTCTGATGCCGGCGCTGGATTGAGCAATCGCGCTCGAACAGGTAGACCATGTTCCCGTGCTCGTCCCCAAATACCTGTATCTCGATATGCCGGGGCATTTCCATATACTTTTCCAGCAACACCTGGGTATCACCGAAGCTGGAGGCCGCTTCGCGCTGTGATGCCGCCAGCGATTCCGGAAATTCCGTGTCCGTCCGGACTATGCGCATCCCCTTGCCGCCGCCTCCGGCGGAGGGCTTTATCAGGACCGGATAGCCTATGCGGGCAGCTTCGCCCCTGAGCATTTCAGCGTTCTGCTCATCGCCGTGATACCCCGGCACCAGCGGCAGTCCGGCGTCCGCCATCAGACGCTTGGCAGCGGACTTGGATCCCATGGCACGGATGGCGGAGGGACTTGGCCCGATAAATGCCATGCCTGCGGTAATGCAGGCTTGGGCAAAGTCACCGTTTTCGGCCAGAAACCCATACCCCGGATGTATCGCCTCGGCGCCGCTCTTGCGGGCAGCGTCGATGATGCGTTCGATGTCCAGATAGCTTTCCCGGGGCGGCGGGGGGCCGATCAGGATGGCTTCGTCCGCCTGCCGGGTATGCAGGGCTTGCGCATCGGCCCCGGAATAAACCGCGATCGTGTGTATTCCCAGCTTTCGGGCAGTCCGGACTATTCGGCATGCAATTTCGCCTCTGTTGGCGATCAGAATTTTCTTGAACAATGCGTTGCTCCAGCCAGATTGGCTTGCGCTATTTCATGCAATAAATAATTGCGATTGCGGCGACTGAAAACAGTACGAGGACTTTTCAGCGCCTACATCCTGAAGACGCCAAACTCGGTCTTTTCCACAGGCGCATTCAATGACGCGGAGATGGCAAGGCCCAGAACGCGTCTTGTCTGCAACGGATCGATTACGCCGTCATCCCACAGTCTTGCGCTCGCATAGTAGGGATTGCCCTGTGCCTCGTACTGCTGGCGAATGGGTGACTTGAAGTTTTCCTCTTCCGCCTGGCTCCAGGGCCTGTTGGCCGATTCCATGCCATCGCGCTTTACGCGCGCCAGAACCGTGGCGGCTTGCTCACCGCCCATGACTGAAATGCGTGCGTTCGGCCACATCCATAGAAATCTCGGGGAGTAGGCCCGGCCGCACATGCCGTAGTTGCCGGCGCCGAAGCTGCCCCCGATCAGGACTGTAAACTTGGGCACCTTGGCGCAGGCCACGGCCATCACCATCTTCGCGCCATTGCGCGCAATGCCTTCGCTTTCATATTTTTTCCCCACCATGAAGCCGGATATGTTTTGCAGGAAAAGAAGCGGAATGCCGCGCTTCGCGCACAATTCAATGAAATGGGTCCCCTTGAGCGCTGACTCCGAGAAGAGTATCCCGTTGTTGGCCAATATGCCGATCGGATACCCGAAAATATGCGCAAAACCCGTTACCAGGGTGGTTCCATACAGGGGCTTGAATTCATCCAGCACCGATGCATCGACGATTCGCGCAATGATTTCCCGTACGTCATAGGGCTTTCTCGGGTCTGCCGAAACGATGCCATAAATTTCTTCCGGATCAAGGCTGGGATCCTCAGCCACTTTGCACCGGAGAGAAGTGTGCTTCTGCCGGTTCAGGTTGGACACAATCCGGCGCGCCAGCCGCAAGGCATGGACATCGCTTTGCGCAAGATGGTCTGCAACGCCCGACACCCGGGCATGCAAATCGCCGCCACCGAGCTCCTCCGCGGTGACGCTTTCGCCCGTGGCAGCCTTGACAAGTGGCGGCCCCCCCAGAAAGATCGTCCCCTGGTTTCTGACGATGATCGTTTCATCCGACATCGCCGGCACATAGGCGCCGCCCGCGGTGCAAGACCCCATCACCACGGAAATCTGGGGAATGCCCATTGCCGACATGGTGGCCTGGTTGAAAAAAATTCGTCCGAAATGGTCACGGTCCGGAAAAACTTCGTCCTGGGCAGGCAGATAGGCCCCGCCGGAGTCGACAAGATAAACGCAGGGCAGGTGGTTTTCCCTGGCGATTTCCTGTGCCCGCAGATGTTTCTTGACCGTGAGCGGATAATACGTGCCGCCCTTGGCCGTGGCGTCATTGGCGACGATCACACATTCCTGCCCGGCAATGCGGCCGATCGCGCAGACCAGGCCGGCGGCAGGGACTTCATTGCCGTACAGGCCGTATGCCGCAAGCGGAGACAACTCCAGCAGTGGAGAGCCCGGATCAACCAAGGTGTTGACGCGATCCCGCGCCAGCATTTTTCCACGGTCCAGATGCTTCTTTTTTGCAGCGTCGCTGCCGCCTGCGGCCACAACGGCCATTCTGGCTTGAAGGTCGGAAACGAGTTCACGCATTATCCCGGCGTTGCCCAGATACTCCGTGGAGCCCGGCTTTATCTTGGATTCAAATGCCACGATGTCGGCTCCGCGTTATTTTCTGCCTGGTCTGCCAGGCCTGCCCTGTCAACCCGGTCTGCATGGGGTTCCCGCATTGAGCCCGGCGCAACAGCCACGCTGCAGCCCGATGCTGGGGCGACGTGTTCCATCTTCCAGGCTTGACTTGTATTGCATCGGTGAATCCACGGTCTGATCTTTGAGCGGTGAGAATAGATCAGGCTGGGAGTTTTTTTGCCCTCTCTCGAAGAGCGTACTTCTGGATCTTGCCCGTGGAGGTGACCGGTAGCGCGCCAAATACCACGGTTTTTGGCGCCTTGAAGTGCGCAATATTTTCCCTGCAGAAGGCAATAAGCTCGGCCTCTGTAGCACTTACACCGGGCTTGAGTTGCACGAAGGCACACGGGGTCTCTCCCCACTTCTCGTCAGGCCGGGCTACCACGGCCGCGAGCGCCACTGCCTCATGCCGGTACAAGGCGATCTCGACCTCGATGCTGGAAATATTCTCGCCGCCGGAAATGATGACATCTTTCTTGCGGTCCTTTATTTCCACAAAGCCATTGGGATGGTACACAGCCAGATCACCCGTGTGCATCCATCCGCCTGCGAAGGCTTCCGCGGTGGCAGCCGGATCCTTCAGGTACCCCAGCATGACGGTATTGCCCTTTACCAGAATTTCGCCGATGGTCTTGCCATCCCTGGGCACAGGGACGCAAGTCGCCGGGTCTCCCACGATGTGTCCTTCCAGAGTGGCATTGCCAACGCCCTGGCGCGCCATCTGGGTCGCCCGTTCCTCGATTGACATGCCGTTCCATGCCTCCTGGGGTTCGCACAGCGTGGAGATGCCGTGAAGCTCGGTCATGCCATAAATGTGCGTAACGCGAAATCCGTTTTCTTCCATTGCCTTGATTACCTTGGCAGGCGGCGCGGCGCCCCCGGTCTGGATGTCAACGACGCGGGCAAATGCGCGCTTGTCCTGCGCTGGCGCGCCAGTCAGCATCGTGAGCACGGTGGGAGCGCCACACATGTGGGTGACGTTGTTCTCGACAATCATCGAAAAAATGACCGCAGGGTCCACCGCCCTCAGACAGACGTGGGTCCCGCCGACCGCCGTCACGGACCAGGGATAGCACCAGCCGTTGCAGTGAAACATCGGCAGTGTCCAGAGGTAAACCGCTTTTCTTGGCAACGGCCATCCAATGATGTTTCCAATCGTATTGAGATAGGCGCCCCGGTGGTGATAGACCACGCCCTTGGGCCGGCCCGTGGTCCCCGACGTATAGTTGAGGGCAATGGGTGATGATTCATTTTCCGGCAGGGCCCAGATGAACTCGGGATCTCCTCCGTCGATAAACTCCTCATACTGAATTGACCCAAGGCGTTCCTTGTCACCCTTGTGCGCCGGGTCATCGTTGCCGATCACCAGGATCTTCCTGTCGATCATGCGCAGTGCTTTGCCCGCCGCGTCAGCGAACATGCTGTCAACGATGAATACCTTTGCTTCGCAATGGTCGAGAATGTAGGCAATGGTGTCGGCGTCAAGGCGGGTGTTGATCGTATTCAGCACCGCGCCCAGCATGGGAATGCCGAAATGGGCATCCAGCATCGCCGGGACATTGGGCAGCATGACCGATACAACGTCGCCAGGCCGAACCCCGGATTTTTGCAGTGCGGACGCCAGGCGCCTTGCGCGCGCAAGGAATTGCGCATAGGTGATCCTGGTTTCGCCGTGGATCACGGCGGTATGCCCTGGGTACAGGTCCGCGGAACGTCGCAGAAACGATATCGGGCTGAGCGGCGCGAAATTGGATTCGCCCGGCATCAATTCCGTGAATATTCCGGCAGGGAATTTCTCATTGTGTCTATTGGTCTTTTGTTCCACAGGATCAGTGTCGGTCATGTCATGCCCCAATTTTCGAAAATGATTACGGCCGCTTGAAATGCGCTGGTGTAAGGATCAACGCCTGTCTCCGGGTACAGTGGCAAGGGGAGCGCTAAACCTCGGTCTTCTGGCTCAATTCTGATCTTGCCATAGTTTCGCGCACATCAGATTGGAGGTAAATTTCTGATGAACGGGCGCCACAATGAGCAAAAAAGAGTCCGTACCTGACAGCCAGTACACCGATGAGTTCAAAGTGGAGGCGGTGAGGCCGCGCGAATCGATTGGCTGCTGCACCCGGCGCCAGTCATAGTCCCCGAAAGCCCCTTGGATTTCCTGTCCCTCGCATCAGTCCCTCCGGGAGTAATATCCCGGGGTAATTCGCCATAGATCCATCCAAGTGAGGAGAGCCATGATGATGACGAATCGGCAAGGGTTGCTGTTGCCTGCTTTGATGCTATCAACGCTAGTCTCGCTCCCGACTGCGGCACAGGAACCGGCGGCCAACTTTCCCTCCCGGCCGGTGCAGATTGTGGCTGCGACGTCGCCCGGCGGGCCGACGGAGCGCGAGGTCCGGCTCTACATCATCAGGATGTCCGAACTGATGGGGCAGTCCTTTGTGCTCGACTTCAAGCCCGGCGCTGGCAACGTCATCGGCACCAACTTCGTGGCGAAGTCGGCGCCCAACGGCTATACCGTGCTTATCGTACCGTCGACTTTCAGCATGATGGCAGCCACGGCGAGGAATCTGCCCTTCGATCCAATCGCCGATTTCGCGCCCATATCACTGATGAGTGTGCGCTCCGCCGTCATGGTGGTGAATCCTTCCGTACCAGCGAAGGACATCCAGGAATACCTGACTTACGCCAGGGCCAATCCCGGAAAGCTGAACTTCGGCGACTCAGGAAGCGGTGGCGCCGGTCACATGGCGGGTTCCTGGTTCCACAACCTCACGGGAACGAAAGTCACTTTCGTCCATTACAAGGGCACAGGACCCTCGACCCTGGATCTGGTGGCGGGCAGGGTGGACGTCGCGATGGAGGCGCTCACAACCTTGATGCCTCTGATCAAATCCGGCAAGGTGCGCGCGCTGGCCATTGCCAGTGATCGGCGCACGCACGCGCTACCTCAGTTGCAGACGATCGCGGAGCAGGGGGTGCCAGGGTACAACTACTCCAGCTGGCTGGGTTTTGTGGTTCCCGCCGGGACGCCGTCTGCCATTGTGAACAAAATGAGCGAGAACTTCGCTCTCACCGCGAGGACACCCGAGATCGTCAAGGCGCTGGAAGCCGACGGGAGTTTCATGGTGGGTAACACGCCCGCGCAGTTCCGCGAACTCATCGTCGCCGAGACCGAGCGCTGGCGCAAGGTGGTGAAGGCCGCCGACATCAAGCTGGAGGAATAGCTCAATTTTGGGCACAACGCCATTTGTGCCAACTCAAAATTAGCCCAGAACTTGGGGTGCTATCCGGCGGGCCTTTCTGCAAATTTCTTCCTTCAGCCGGCTCGGTACTTTGACTGGAATGCCGGCCTGCCAGCGAGGGGGCTGATTGCCAGTATAGGCTTGATTACATTCTGTTCAATGATGTAACAGCATAAATGAGCAGAATACATAATTGATAATAAAGTCCGGCCAATGCCGGCACCCGATTTGAACAAGGAGGAATGATGAAAAGAATCCCGACGCTGGCCTTGCTGGGCCTGGCCACTTTGGCCGCGACACTGTCCCAGTCCGCCGCCGCCCAGACCTGGCCCGCCAAACCCGTGCGCATGATCAATGGCTACGCGGCCGGCGGCGGCAATGACAACATCGCGCGGCCCATCGTGGCCCATCTGTCGCAGGTGTTCGGCCAGCAGGTGATCATCGATAACCGGCCCGGGGCCAACGGCAACATCGGCGCCTACGAGGTGGTACGCGCCGCGCCCGACGGCTACACGCTGCTCTTTGCAACCAGCAGCCAGCTCACCATCAACCCGGCGCTCTACAGCATGAGCTTCGATCCGCAGCGCGACCTGGCGCCCATTGTGTCCATCGCCATGAATCCCAATGCCATCGTGGTTCATCCGGGTGTGCCGGCAGCGTCGGTGAAGGACCTGATCGCCCACCTGCGTGCCAACCCGGGCAAGCTCACCTTTGCCTCCTCGGGCAATGGCAGCATCAATCACCTGGCAGCGGAACTGCTGGCCATGATCACAAAGACGCAGATGCAGCATGTGCCCTTCAAGGGTGCCGGCCCGGCCCTCACCGACGTGGTGGCAGGACGCGTGGACCTCATGACCATAGGCGTGCCGACCACCATTGCCTTCGTCAAGGCGGGCAAGCTGAGGATGCTGGCGGTGAGCGCGCCCAAGCGGGTGGCAGCTCTGCCGGATGTGCCCACGGCTGGGGAGGCGGGCATAGCCGAGTTCCAGGTGCAGTCGGGCACCGGCATCCTCGCGCCGGCGAAGACACCGCGCGCCATCATCGCGCGCATGAATGCGGAGACGGTGAAGTATCTGACCTCCGCCGAGGGCAGTTCCACCCTGGGCAAGCAGGGACTGGAGATCGTCGCGAGCACGCCCGAGGAATTCGCGAAGAACATACAGGCGGAGACGGTGCGCTGGGCGGCGGTGGTCAAGGCGGGGAATATCAGAATCGATTAGGCCGGAGGACATTCATCCCTCGACTGGCCCAGGACCAGGCTCAACCAGCATGGATAAAGTCTTCGCATCCCCCGCTGCCGCCATCTCCGATCTCCAGGACGGTGCCACCATCGTGCTGGGCGGCTTCGGACAGCAGTTCAACTGGCCGGTGGACCTGATCAAGGCGGTGCGCCACTTCGAGGGCCGGCCCCATGTGCTGGAACAGGCCATCACTGCCGACTTCGCCTTCGTGCGCGCCTGGCGTGCCGATCATGCCGGCAACCTCGCCTTCCGCGGTACCACGCGCAACATGAATATCGCCTTTGCCAAGTGCGCGCGCATCACCATTGCCGAGGTCGATGAAGTCGTCCAGACCGGGCAACTGGCGCCGGATGACATCGACCTGCCCGGCATCTTCGTCACTCGCGTCGTGCGCACCACCCAGTCGGTGAGCGAAGTGACGCCACGGCCCTCGCGCCGGCGCACTGCAGAAGCCGCGCGCAACTACATGGGCAGGCCCGCTCTCACGCGCGCGGGCATCGCCCGGCGCGCCGCCGCGCTCATCCCGGAGGGCGGTTACGTCAACCTGGGCTCAGGCATTCCCGAACAGGTATCGAATTTCCTCCAGGGGCGCGACGTGCTGCTGCATGCCGAGAACGGCATGCTGGGTTATGGCGAAATCCTCACCGGCAACGCCATCGATCCGCGCGTGGCCAACGCCGGTGCCGCCTTCGTGTCCACGGTGCCGGGGGCTTCCTTCTTTGACAGCGTCACGTCCTTCGAGATGGGCCGCGGCGGGCATCTGGATGCCGTGGTGCTCGGTGCCTATGAAGTGGACGAATCGGCGAACCTCGCCAACTGGACCTTCGCGAAGCCGCTCATCCCCAACCTCGGTGGCGTGGGCGGTGCCATGGATCTCGTTGCCGGCAACGCACTCCTCATTGTCGTCATGGAACACCACGACAGCCAGGGCCGCCACAAGCTGCGCCGCCAGTGCACCCTGCCGCTGACTGCGCGCAACTGCGTCAACTGGATCGTCACCGATCTTGCCCTGTTGCGCTGGAACGGCAGCAGCTTCGTGCTGGAAGAAGTCGCACCGGGCTTCACGGCGGAGGAGGTGGCAAAGCTGACGGAAATGCGCTTCGTGGTGGCGGACAGGGTTGGGGTGATGGCTTGATGTTGGTTTGATGATGGGGATGACGGGGCGGCACTTCAGAGTGAATCAGCACGAAACCGACCGGCCCTATGGGCCACACCCCCTTCACCGATCATGCTACCCCTTGGCGGCCGCGCTACAAAGTCCTGCTTCGCTACGCTTCGCAGGACTTTATCGCCCACATCCATCCACCACAAATTAAAGGGCAGACCCTATTTATTTCCGGTCATTACTCCGCTTCCGCTCGGCACTGTCGCGTATTTGTCGAGCATTTCCGCCGGAAGATACTTCTCCTCCATCTCCCGGACACGTTTTTGCGCCGACATGTCGATGGTGCGCTGGTCAATCTTTCCCGAAAACAGCTTGAAGAAGTCGCGCACCCCCTGATAGCCCTTCTTGTTGAAGGCATCCAGCATTTCAAAGGCAGCCGCATTCATCGCGCTGGACAGCAATGCCGGATAGCGCGACTCGCACAGGCCCAGCTCCACCGACTCTTCAGGCGTCAGGTCATCGGGAAGGTTGTAGAAATTTCCGGTCAAGGGCCCCTTGACCGCCGCACGTACGGCCTTGATTTCATCCACGGTCCTCGGCCCCTCGATATGCAGGACATCCACCCCCGCCTCCTTGTAGGCCTGCATGCGCTCTATGGCTTCAGGCAGGCCCCTGGAGTTCGATGCCGTCAGCGCCTCGCAGCGCGCAATGATCTGGAAGTCCGGATCCAGGGCATTGCGCGTGTCGATCGCCACGCGGTATTTGGCCACCGCCTCCTTGACCGGGATGACCTCTTTTCCCACCATGCCGCCAAACCGCTTTCCGACAAACGGCTGGTCTTCGATGCGCATGCCGGCAAGGCCGGCCCTGATCAGCTCGCTGGTGGCCCGCTCCACGTGGAATATCCCGCCAAAGCAGGTATCGACATCGCACGCGACCGGGATGCTGACGGCATCTCCAATCAGCTTGGCCATGGCCACGAACTCGGAGAGTCCGATGGTGCCGTTGTCAGGCATCCCCAGCATGGCCGTTCCGGTCACACCCCCTGCCGCAAAGGTGTACTCGTAACCCATGTCTTCCAGGATCTTCGCCGCATAGGGCGAGGGCGCGCTGATGCAGATCAACGGCTTGCCCTTGCGGTTGTAGAGCTCTTTCAGTCTTGTGGTCTTGCGCTTGGGCGTTGCTACCATTTCATTCTCCTGAATATGAACCGGTTTGAAGATGAGGGGGCAGGCCCCCTTATGCTCCCCAACATCAGGGGCCGTTTCAGGCATTCATTCTGAAACGGCCTCCAAACGTTATTTGAGCTGGATGCCCGCATCCCTGACGATGCGATCCGTCGATTCAAGCACCTGGGCAATGACCTTCCTGAATTGCTCCGGAGTCGTCGGCGTTGTTTCCGATCCGTCCGCAGTCAGCACTTTGGTGACTTCCGGCAACTGGAGGATGGTGTTGACCTCCTTGTTGAGGGCGGCAATCATGCTTTGCGGCATGCCTTCAACGCCGAGCAATCCCACCCATACGTCAATGTTGTCGAAGGTGGGAAGCGTCTCGGTAATTGCGGGGAGGTCCGGGAGTGCCTTGGCGCGTTTGGTGGTCGTTACCGCAATGGCGCGAATCTTTCCGGCCCTGACCAGCGGCATGGCCGACGCCGCCGTGCCGATAGTCATATGAATGCGCCCCGCCATTTGCTCGATGTATCCGGGTCCGACGCCACTATGGGGAATCCCCACTATGTCGACCTTGGCAATCAACTTCAGCAGTTCTCCGGCAAGCTGCGCAGCGCTGCCGATTCCGGAATAGGAATAGTTGATCACATTCGGGTTTGCCTTGGCGTAAGCAATCAGCTCCTTCATGGAATTGACCGGCAACGAAGGGGTAACGGCCACAATGAACGGCGCCGCGATGAATTGCGCTATGGGCGGAAATTTTGTCCTGACATCGTATGACGGCTTGAGTACCCCGTAGGACGTGTACATGATGCTGGTCGAAGAAACCATCAGGGTGTACCCGTCGGGAGCTGCCTTTGATACCAGGTCATACGCAATCCCGGTGCCGGCGCGGTTTTCCGCGACGAAATTGGTGCCCCATCTCTCAGTCAGCTTCTGGCCCACGATGCGGCCGGAGATATCCAGGGCGCCGCCGGGGTTTGAGGCGATGATGATCCTGACCGTCTTGGCCGGATAATTTCCCGGCAGGCCTTCCGGCTTTTGCGCGTGCGCGGACGACATAAAGCACGACACGAAGATGAAAGCGTAAATCCGTTGAATGTTGCTCATGATTTCCATTTCTTTCGTGAAAGATTGATGGTTTCCCCGGCACTCATTGAATCAAGCTGGTCCTGCTGTTTTTTCCGGTTCCGTCAGTGGCTGGTGAGAGAGAGCAGTATGCGCGTGGTTCGGGATCATGCGATTGAGGGCGATATCTTCCCCATGCATGGCGCCCCGGTGCGAATTCTTCAGGCATTTCGGGACTGCTACTCGAGCAGCATTCCTGCGCCGTTACTTACGGGTATTCCATTCACGTTTTCCGGTGACCCGGGCGGCGAGGACGGGGCGGCCCCCGTCATCCTCGCCCTTCACTCAACCTGCAATCCTCGGGTAGCAACGCTTGGCGTTGTCCCAGAAGACCTTGCGCTTCACCTTCTCGGTAATGCTCTTCCAGCCGAGGAAGGTGTCAACGGTGTCCGGGAACCAGGTCTCGCCGTGCGGATAGTCGCTTGAGAACATGAGCGTATCCTCGCCGATTTCGTCAATGACGTACTTGGTCATCGATTCGCCTTCGTGCATTTCGATGGACTGGAAATAGCGGCCTGCGTCGATGTATTCCTTGACCGTGCGAATGCCGGCCGGCAGTGATGAAGGGCTGTAGGCCGCCTGCTCGTCCAGGCGCTTGACCCAGTAGGGCAGCCAGCCCTGGCCTGCCTCCAGCAGGGAGATGTTGAGCTTTTTGTGGCGATCCAGCACGCCGCTGCCCAGCAGCGCCGCCATGTTGCGCATGCCGCACCAGGGATGGGCCGCCGCGCGCGCCAGCCAGTAGTTGTCGAAATAGGAACCGTCCAGGGCACCAGGAGCGTAGGGCGGAATCACCGTAAAGGTGTGCAGGGCGATGGTCATGTCCAGGTCATTCGCCGCTGCCCATAGGGGATCCAGCGCCGGGTCATCCAGCGGCATGCGCGGCGGCAACGAGGGAAATATTGCAGCAGGCCAGGGCTCCTTTGCCACGCGCTTCAATTCCGCGATTGATTCGTCGATATTGCGCGCGGACACCACGGCGACTGCATACAGCCTGCCGGGATAGTTCCTGCAGAAATCGCTCATGAAACGGTGATAGGCCTTGATCACGGCCATCTCGAGACCGAGGTCATCCACGGAACAGAAGGAGCCCACGCCCGTTGGCAGAATCAGGCCACCGTCGATGCCCTCCTGGTTCATGTCGACAATGCGCTCTTCCGGATCGGTATTCGTATTCGGCATCGGAGCCTGGCGGTGACGCGGCGAGACGTTCTGGCGTGCCACGGGCTTGGAATGCTCGGCGCTTGGCGAAGTGCCGAGGACACGGGTAAACCCGATATGGTTGGGCCGGTAAGTCGCAATCCCGGGAATCTTCCACTTCAGGAGTTTTTCCTTGTACGCGGAGTCGATGTACTTCTCGATGATTTCGGGTGGCTCGCTTACGTGGGCGTCGGCGTCGAAAATCTTGAACCCAGCCTTCGACATGATGTGTCGTTCCTCCAAGAAAGTTGAAATTTAAGTCGGCGGGAGAGAAGAAGGCCTCCATCGGAACCCGGGAAACTCGCAACTGTTGACCCAAGCCTGTTCCTGTCAGCTCAAGGTCAAGTTTGCGCACTCGCACTCATGATGTCAATCCAGCAGATTGAGGGCGACGGGTAATCGATGCCTGGAGTTGGACGTTGCCTTCCACTTGCGTGCACGCTTGCACACCAGGCCATGCTGCTTGCGCTTATCCATGAGTGCCTGGGTGCTAGTCGGCGGGCCTTTCTGCAAATCGCGACGCAGCCGGCCCATAATCGGCGATTGACGGCTGCACCCGGCGCCAGCCATACTCGACGAAAGGCCCTATTGGATTTTCTATCCTCAGGAGCAAACATGGCGCAAGCGGAAAACGACGGTTACTACGAAGCGTACTGGCCGCGTGCCGAACGCAAGGGCCGGCGCAAACCACTGGCCAAGCGGCTGGCGACACTGGACAATGCCGTCATTGCCGAGATGTGGACCTACGGCTTTCGTGGCGACCAGTTGTTCGAGGCGCTGCGGGAAGGCATCCAGAAGCGCTTCAAGAACGTCAAGTTCGTGAGTTGGAAGGATATTGGCAACATCCACAGCCCGACCGAGCATGAGGTTGTCGAAAAACTGCCCGAAACTTTACGCGAGTATGGAGTGACCGCCGCCATCACCGGCATGGCTGCTTGAGGGAGCTGTACGCCCGCCGTGCTGCGGGCGAACGAGAAAGCGGAAGAAGCCGGAATACCCACCGCCGCCCTGGTGTGCACGGGCTTCATGGGCCAGGCAAAAGCCACCACTGTCGGCTTGGGTTATCCGGACATGCCGCTTGCGCACGTGCCCGGGCACACCGGGGTTCAGAGCCCGGAGGAGATATACAACAACGTCATGAACGTCACGCTTGACTGCGTCATCGCCAACCTGACCGAGGCCACCAGCAGCGTTGAGGTGGACGAGGAGCCTGGTCCGCGCGACATAGTTGCGCGTGGCGGCTTCTTTGAGATCAACGAGGAATTCATCAAGAATGAATGGGGCGACGGACTGCCCGTCGTTCCGCCAACCAGGGCGCGCGTCGAAGAGTTCCTCAGCCACACCCGGCGTCGGCCGGACGAGGTGATGGGCGTGATGTTGCCCGACCGGCGCACCGCCACCGTGTGGAGCGTGGCCGTCAACGGCGTGATGGCGGGTTGCCGTCCCGAATACATGCCCATCCTGCTGGCGCTGGCCGAGGCCATGATCGACAAGCGCTATGGCGTGGAACATAGTGGCAACACCCCCGGCGCTGAAACGCTCATCATCCTCAACGGGCCGGTCATCAAGCGTTTCGGCTTCAATTACACCCAGGGGGTGATGCGCGACGGTTTTCAGCCGAACACCTCCGTGGGCCGCTTTTGGCGCCTGTTCCTGCGCAATGTGGCGGGGTTCCTGCCGCATCGCACCGACAAGGGCACCTACGGCAATACCTGGCGGGTGGTGGTGCCGGAGAACGAGGAGGCGCTGGAGAAGCTGGGATGGAAGTCCATCGCCATGGAGGCCGGTTTTTCGCGCGACGACAGCACGGTGACCGTGGCGCGCTATACCGGCGGCGACCTTATCGCTTCACTCTCCGGGCATACGCCCGAGCAGCTCTGCGACTATCTGTCCGATGCCATGTTCCGCCACATTTCCTGGCAGATATGTTTCTCGCATGGACGGGGATATGGAACGCTGCGGCCGCTCATCATGCTCACGCCCATCCTCGCTGAAACGATCGCCCAGGCAGGCTGGTCCAAGGACGATATCCGGCAGTACGTGTTTGACCACGCGCGCATTCCGGCATGGGAGTTCGAGCGCCAGCTGCGCGACTGGAACGGCCGGCCGGTGTGGAGCCTCACCGAGGAAGCGAAGGCGGGACGGATACCTGCTTTTTTTGCGGAGTCCGATGACCCGAATCGCAAAGTGCCGCTGGTCTGGTCGCCAGACCAGTACATGATCGCCATATCGGGCGATCCGCTGCGCACCAATGGCTATGTATTCGCGCACAACGGCCATCTCGGGTTTCCGACCACCAAGAAGATTGACATCTGAGCGCAGCCGCGGGGCAGCGACAACTACAGCCAAAGGAGCAGAGGATGCAGCAAGCAAAAAGGACGGTGATGCGTCGCGCTACGGCCATCACGCTCGTCGGCGCGCTGTTCGGTACCACTGCGGCGCTTTTCGCAAACAACGTTTTAGCCCAGAGCTTTCCCTCGCGTCCCGTTCGAGTCATCGTGCCTTATGGGCCGGGTACGGGGCTGGACGTGATCGTGCGACTTATCAACGAGCCCATCGGCAAGGAGTTGAAGCAGCCGGTGGTCGTTGAGAACCGGCTGGGTGCAGGCGGCGTTGTCGGCACGCAGGCAGTCGCAATCTCACCGCCCGACGGGTTGACGCTCGTTGCGGTGCCTTCCTCGCATACCACCGTGTCACTGGTCACCAAGAATGTGCCCTTTCATCCCGCGAATGATTTCGCCGGCATCACTACGCTGGCTGAGAATCCGCTGGTGCTGGTGATCGCGCGCTCCAAGAACATTCTTTCCGTGGCGGAACTGGTGGCCGCCGCCAAGGCCAAGCCCGGCGCCTTGACTTTCGCTTCGGCTGGCACCGGCACTTCCACCCATATCTCGTCGGAGAAAGTCCGCATCGCCGGCGGCTTCGAGGCGCTGCACGTGCCTTTCAAGACCACCACCGACGCTCTGAACGAAGTGATGGCGGGCCGCGTGGACTTTACCTATACCTCGCTGGTCGCCGCCATGCCAGGCATCCAGGGCGGCAGGCTCACTCCGCTGGCGATGTCGTCGCGGCGCACCACCCTCCTGCCAAACGTGCCTTCCATCGAGGAGGCCGGCATGGCCAACTCGGCCTACGGGAGCTGGCTGGGCTTTCTTGCCCCGGCCAAGACCCCGCGTGAGGTCGTGCGCATCCTGTACGACGCCACCGCCAAGGTGCTCAACAGCGCGGAGACCAGGGAGCGCTTCCTCAAGATAGGCACCGAGCCCTTCGTCACTTCGCCCGAGGATTTCGACAAACTAATCCGCTCCGATCTCGCCTCCAATGAGCGCGTCGTCAAAGCCATCGGCCTCAAACTCGAATAGCAGCATGGAAACCGTATCATCACCCTGATGACGGCAGAGAGCCCGATTCAGCGCCATGACCGCGCCCTCGTCGCGTTCACGCTGCTGACCGGCGCACGGGACAGTCCAACCATTACCTCAACTTGACCGCCACGATCGGCGATTGACGGCTGTTCCCGGCGCCAGCCATACTCCCCGAAAGCCCATTGAATTTCCTGTCCTTTCTCTTGAAGCCGACCATGTGCCCTGCGCAACGCCTGTACCTGTTACTGACTGTATCTGCACTGATGTTTCCTCATTGCGGGCTTGGTCAAAGCGTAGCGACCGCGTACCCGACCAGACCTGTCACGATGGTTGTGCCATTTGCCCCGGGCGGTCCAGTTGACCGGGAAGCCCGACTTTACTCTGCAAAAATGGGGGATCTGCTCACCAAGGCTCTTATTGTTGACTACAAACCCGGTGCGGGCACATCTATTGGCTCCAGCTTTGTCGCCAAATCGAGACCTGATGGCCACACCTTGCTGATTAACACCACAAGTTATACGGCGATGGCCGCCTTTTACAAAGATATAGGATTCGATCCGGTTGATGACATGAGTTTCATTTCCCTGATGAAGCGAACGCCATCAATCGTCATTGTGCACCCCTCCTTCCCTGCCACCAATTTTCGCGAGTACATCGCTTATGCAAAAGCCAATCCCGACAAGATAAATGTCGGCAATTCCGGAATCGGGGCCACGGGACACCTGGCGCTGATATGGTTGGCCAATCTTACGGACACGAAGGTTACCCTCGTGCATTACAAGGGTGCCGGTCCGCAAATTGCTGACCTGGTGGCGGGGCGGTTGGATTCTTCCATCGTCGGTTTGCAAGCGGCCCTCGCCCTGATAAAAGCCGGCAAAGTCAGGCCATTGGCAGTAACCGGCAGCGGGCGATCAAGGGTGATCCCGGCATTGCCCACCATAGCCGAATCTGGTGTTCCCGAATTCAACTATGCGAATTGGAGCGGAATTTTCGCGCCGTCTGCCGTCCCGTCGGCCGTACTCGTCCGACTGAACGAGATTTTCAACAAGCTCGCGAAGAATCCGGAGGTCGCCAGCCCTCTCGAAGCCGATGGCAGCGTTATGGAAGGTACAACTTCGGCAGCATTCAGGAAAGTGATCATTGAGGAAATTCCAAGATGGTCAAAAATCGTGAGTGAGGCTGGTGTCGTCCCAGGCGAATAGGACCAACGTGCCACTCGTGGCACGCCCGAAAGGAGATTGAAATGGATTTCAAATCAGCAGAAGAGCAGCAGATGATGGTGTCTGCTCTTCGTGAACTTGCTCAAAAGGAATTCAAGCCACACCTCGTAGCGAGGCACAATGTCTCCCGGCGCCAGCCACACTCTGCGAAAGCTCATTCAATTTGAAGTCGGGGAGCAGGAGGGGCGCAGTTACGAAAATGAGCTCCTCATTTTGAAACCGGTTCTCAAGAAGGAATCTCAACATGCGGCTTCTCTCATGCGCACTTCCTCTTATCCTGATGACATCACTAAGCCAGCTTGCCTACGGTCAGGCGTATCCCACAAGACCTGTACGATTGATTGTTGCCTTTGCGCCTGGGGGCCCTATCGACTTGCTTGCCCGGCCAGTCTCCCAGAAGCTGACCGAATCTCTCGGTCAACCTTTTGTGATTGACTTCAGAACGGGAGGCAATGGAATTATCGGCACCGAGCATGTCGCCAAGTCCGCCCCCGATGGCTATACCCTCCAGATTTTTTCATCAGGGCATACCATCAATCCCAGCACCCAGCGCTTTCTGCCCTATGACACGCTGAAGGATTTCACGGCCATTTCTCCTGTTGCCAGGAGTGAATTTGTCCTGGTTGTCAATCCAAAGCTGGCAGTCAACAGTGTTGGGGAATTGGTGGCTTTGGCCAAAAGCAAGCCAGGTGCCCTGAATTTCTCTTCTTCGGGAACGGGTGGAGCGCTTCACTTGAGCGGAGAATTTCTGAAACTCACCGCAAACATTCAAATGACGCACATTCCTTACAAGGGTGCCGCTCCTGCCCTCCTGGAAGTGGTCGCCGGAAATGTTGATCTTGCATTTGTCGCTGCGCCTCCTGCCATTCCCCAGATAAAGGCGGGGAAAGTGCGGGTAATCGGTATTGCCAGTCAGAAACGATGGGCACATCTGCCCGATGTGCCAACAATTGATGAACAGGGCTATCCAGGGTTTGAAGTAACGGCAGGGTATGGCCTGATTGCCCCGGCCGGTACAGCCCGCTCCGTTGTTGGCAAGCTGAATGAAACGATGGAGCGCATGCTCTCCGGCTCTGAGGTCCTGTCAGTGCTTGCCAAGATGGGACTGGATCCTTGGCACCTCAAGCCAGAACAACTTCAGGTATGGCTGACCAACGACGTGCAAAAGTGGCAGCGCGTTACCAAGGCGATCAAGTACGAGCCCGACTAGCACATTGCCTGCGACCGGCAACACTCTTCGGCCAACCTTCGGCAAAGGAAAATCTTTCGTGAAGCTGCCTATCATGCGCGCTCCCCTGCTTTTATTTGCAGCACTTTATTTGCAGTCTGGACTGGTTACCGTCGCCGAGTCGCAAACGTATCCAGCAAAGCCCATCCGGATTGTGGTGCCTTACCCCCCCGGTGGCCCCACTGACATGATGTCCCGATTGGTAGGCCAAAGGCTTTCGGACTCCCTTGCCCAACCGGTGCTGATCGAAAACAGGGCCGGCGCTGGCGGCGGCGTCGGAAGCGAATACGTTGCCAGGGCTCAACCGGATGGATACACCCTGCTTTGGGGCACCGGCGGCACCCATGGAATCAACCCCAGTTTGTATCCCAAGCTGCCCTATGACGCGATCAAGGACTTTTCTCCCATATCGCTCGTCGGTCTGGGCACTAACGTCCTGGTGATTCACCCTTCCCTGGGAGCAACTTCAGTCAGTGAATTGATCTCCATCTCGAAAGCAAAGCCGGGGCAACTCAACTTTTCTTCGTCTGGTAATGGTGCCACTTCACATCTGGCGGGAGAGCTATTCAAGACCGTCGCCGGAGTCCAGATTGCGCACATCCCGTTCAAGGGTGCGGCGCCTGCCATAGTTGCACTTGTGGCCGGCGAAGTTAATCTGGCCATTCTCGACATGCCTGCCCTGCTGCCACATATCCGCTCGGGAAAATTGAAAGC